>CAZWVK010000022.1:0-28230 GCA_964636785.1 uncultured Pseudobdellovibrionaceae bacterium
ATTTTATGGGGCTTAACCCCCATTCCGCTTGGTTTTATTCCGAATTTAAATGCCAATAACGCTAAGATCGATCTTAATGGAGGTCTGATATGTCGGAACACAATCATTTACTGAGATCTGCGACTGCTTTTTGGCAGGGAAATTTATCGCAAGGTAAGGGAAATATTGATTTAACGAGTGGGAGTTTTGAGGGCCAGCCTTACTCTTTTCATTCCCGATTCGAAGATGAACTCGGCGAATCGCAAACAAATCCAGAGGAACTATTAGCTGCCGCCCACGCTTCCTGCTACTCCATGCAACTCTCCCACTTTCTTGCCGAAGCAGGGCATCCACCGCAACGTGTGGAAACAAAGTGTGAAATTCGACTGGATAAAGCCAATGGTGGATTTCAGATCACGTCAAGCATGCTCATCGTTACCGCAGTTGTACCGGACATGGATAAGGAAGACGTTTTACAGTTGGCAGAAAAAGCCAAAGAGGAATGCCCAATGTCAAAAGTCTTAAAACCTCTGCGCATTGGCCTTGAACTCCATGTTCCCAACCGTTAATCGGACCTTGGATTCATTCTATTGGTGCATTAAAACTTCCTTGAAGAGCTTATCCCTACTGATAGGCTTTTCAATCACTCCGCCAATGAGTGGACGCCAGGTTTCGATCTCTTTTGAATTATTAAAACCAGATAGCACAAAAACTTTCTTCAAAAGGTCGGAACGTCTTTCCATTTTCAGGCGTAAGAGGAAGTCGTTTCCATTGAAACCCGGCATAAGCCAATCGACAAAAATCACATCCGGTCCAAGCGCATCCAGTTCTTCTATCGCAACGTCACCTGAATCATACTCTAAAATATTTGCGGCATGACTCTTTAGATAAAACCGAAGAACCAAGCGGTTTTCCGGCAGATCATCCAAAATAGCGAAATTTAATTTCCGTTCAAAAACAGAAGTGTCCGCCTTATTATTTGCGAATTTTCTTAGGTCATTTTGAGATTTGAGTTCTCCTCTGGGGATTAAAATCTTAAACACCGTTCCACGCTTTGAAGTCTTACACAAAGTCAAATCCCCATTGAGCTGTCGGGCCAATCTTTGAGAAAGAGCAAGCCCTAATCCATTGCCTCGAATTTTTGAATAAGGTGATTTCGCCTTCGCAAATTCACCCTTGGTGGAGAAAAAAGGAGTGAAAATCCTACGCTGATGACTTTCTGAGATCCCGCAACCTGTGTCCCCAATATAAACCGAGCAGGATTCGCCAACGCAGGAAGCATGCACCGTGATTTCTTTCTTCGGACTGGTGATGCATGCATGAATTCCATTGATAAGAAGATGAATGAGAATCTGTTCAAAGACGACTTTATTGGTGCGCACGGTAATATCTGTATTCGGAAGAGTGAGTGTGCAGCCATATTTTAAAAACTCTTGACGGGTGATCGCTTCGACCTGAATCAAGGAATCTGAAAGAGGAAATGAAGCCACACCTTTGTCATTATGTCCGCGTGAAAAATCAAGAAGACTTGCCGTTAAACTGGCTCCCATTTCCAGCCGGTGGATGGCCTTTTTCACAATCTCATCCCGCTCAGCCCCGTTGACTCGTAAGCTTGTCTCAAGAAAGCCTAAAACCGAATGATGAATATTGTTGTACTGGTGCGCAATTCCCCCTGCCAACATGCCCACCGCACTAAAGCGCTCCTCTTCGACCACCCTTTCTAAAGAGCGATTCTTTAGAGTCACATCGTTTAATACGATCAAATGAGATGAAGCCGAAGGGTGCACATGAACATCACACCAGGCCTTTCTTCCATCTCGCTCAATAAGAATTTCTTCACTCTGTTCTTCCTGGGTCAGACGGCATTGCTGCATAAGCACCCACAGATTGGAATGCAAATCATCATCAAAGAGATCCCAGATCAACATTCCTGGGACTGGCTCTCGCTTAAGAAAAATTCCATCCGCCATATACGACTGCTCGAGAACCCCAAGACGATTCACTAAGAGAAAGCTGACGAGACATGCGGGGTGTGGAATCTGGTTTAACACGGCAAAGTTTATAACACTCCTTAATAAGGGAATCCCCAATGTGTAAAAAATATGACAATTACCATTCGATAACTGGAATTAAATTCCAAACTATTTTCGTTATAAATGAGCCAGAAAGATAAACACTGGATCAAGGAGAATTTGGAATGCCGCGCACTCAAACGCCACCCTCTTCGCACAAGAAAAAGCCACCTTTCCCTCACGAGAAAATCAAACCCCCAGGCCTTGAAGCCAGAATGAAAACCAAGCCAAAGTTCGACAATCCAAGCTATATTCCGTCGGAAAAACTAAAGGACAAAAGAGTTCTTATCACCGGTGGCGACTCTGGAATAGGACGAGCGGTGGCCATACTGTTTGCTAAAGAAGGTGCAGATATCGCGATCACCCACCTCGTAGAAGAAAAGACAGATGCCAAAGAGACCGTTGAAAGAATAAAGGAATATGGACGCAAAGCTTTTTCATTTGAGGCGGATGTTTCTAATTATAAGACCTGCCAGAAGGTCACAAAGAAAGCGGTTGAAGCATTAGGTGGACTAGATATCTTGGTTAATAATGCCGCCTTTCAAAACCATGTTGATAGCCTGGATGACTTGGATATTGACCAGTTTGAATACACTTTCAAAGTGAACGTTTTCGGATACTTCTACATGATTAAATCCGCTCTTCCTTATTTGACCAAGGGAGCGAACATCATCAATACGGCATCTATTCTTGGATTTGAAGGAAGCGAAGGATTGGTTGATTATTCGGCAACAAAGGGAGCGATTCTCACAATGACCAAATCATTGGCGAAGGCCCTAGGAGAAAAATCAATCCGTGTTAATGCTGTTTCACCTGGTCCCGTTTGGACGCCTTTGAACCCTGCGGAACGAAAGCCAAAGGAAGTTCGGGAATTTGGCAAGCAAACACTTTTTGGTCGCCCTGCCCAACCCGAGGAGATTGCACCAGCTTATCTCTATCTGGCTTCCGATGTCTTCTCAAGCTATGTGACTGGCGAGTCCATCAATTTGTTTGGAGACACCTCGGGCGGAAACTAAATCAAACTCCGGATGGGAAAGTTTCAGGATAGTGTGCATCTATTCGTTCTACACCAAGTGGGTGAAGTGCAGAAGACCGATCAATAAAGACAAAGTGGTCATATCGTGAGGACACCCTGGTTGGGACGTACTGCCCTCTTCTTTCTGGAAGGTTGTAGACCACACCGATCGCTCGATGCGGCCATTCTCCATCAAAGACCTCTCGTCCCTTTTGACTCGCATCAAAATAGAACTGATTCACATCCTCGGCTTTTGAGAATTCGTGAAGGATTCCTTCCAGACTTCCTTTGTGCGCTTTTGGAACCTCCATCACCTGCTCAGGTGAACCCCACTGAGTGGCCGCAATAACAGAACCTTGATAGGTGCCAAAGCCAATCAATGAAACATACTCCGGACCGAAGTGCTGTCTTGCAAGACCGCCTAAATTGATCAAGCCCAATGATTCCATTGGGGTCGCACGGTAATCACCGATATGAGTGTTATGCGCCCAAATAATTCCAGGACCGAAGCGATCACTGAAATACTCCAATGTGTCCATCATATGCTGATCGCGAATATTCCAAGACTCTTCTTCTCTAAAAATAAGGCTTCGGTAGTACCTTTCAGCATTGGCAGCGACCTTTGCGTTCAAGTAGGCCTCTTCAAATGAATTTTTGAATTCGCCTTGGCGCATACGCATTTCAAACGTTTCTTTCAGAAATGAAGTGAGTTCTTTCAGACAGCCCTGAGGATAATGAATGAGACTTCGCGAATAGGCTCGCTCGTTCTTCTCGAATGGCTCAAAACAATCACTCAGCTCCAGTGCTAGATTTTTCAGCTTGGGAAAGTTCTTCTTGATATATCCAGCACTCGCTTCCAAGGACTCAAAAAGCGAATAGATATCAAGACCAACAAACTGAATTTCACTGCCTTTGATTTGCTCAAGAAAGACACCGAACTCTGAATTGGCCCACATCCATGTCGGCCAACGATGATTCTCCAAAAGAACCTGAAGAGCGGAACCATGAGAAGTTTGCCCTTTAAGCCAGTTATTGATTCGTTGCGAGTCAGGGAAATCGCCTTCAATAGCGATAAATTTAAAACCATAATCCTTGATTAGTTTAAGTGAAAGCTCTGCACGTCGACTATAAAACTCGGAGGTGCCGTGCGTAGCCTCTCCGAGCATAACAACCTTTTTCGATCGGAGTTGATAAGCAAGTTCGTCCAGATCCTTTTCTCCACGTAGAGGCTGAGCGTGGGTCTTTAAAAAAGAATGGATCGGATTTGAAGCCATCAAACTCCCTTCGCCGCCTCTTTCGCCTCCTTACTCGGAGTGCGCTCCGAAATTTGACCTTGAGTTGGCAAAGTATCCTCAAACGATTCCTTGGCTTCCAAATAGGCGTCTAAAAGATTTAGACGCTCATCTTTTGAGAGCAAGGCTCTTGCATGTCCAAAAAGATCATTCTCTTCTTCTTTGATGTGATGCTCGAGATTTTCCTTAATGACCGTCAGCTGCACAAGCCACCGTTCATTATCCACATCGGTTTTTTTGAGATCAGCAAGGAGTTTGTCGACAGCGCGATGCTCTTCATAGGCCTCATTGAGGAGATCTTTTGCATCTTCATCATCTTTCACCCGCTCACGCAAGATCGCATAGAGAGTTTTCTCTTCCCCGCGGGCGTGCGGAACAAGATTCTGTTCAATTTCCTCTAAAAGCTTGAGACGTGTGGCTTTGGTGGCATCTTCTGCTTCATGGAGAAGCTCCTTTAATTCATCATGCTCCGCTTTCAGTACACTTAAGAGATCCTCTTTCGATTCAAAAAGCACTTTATCCTCCTAATATGGTGTGATTTCATGCCCTTCACTCTCTCAAATTTTCAGAGGAGTAATCCTCAATCGAGAATCCATTTTTTGTGACTTTTTCTTGAGAAGTCGAACTTTAGGCTTAATTTTGCAGAATTTGCCTTGTGTTTTTTGCAAGACCTGGTCCTTATGTGAGACCATTCCAACATGACTTATTATTTTCGTATTGTTTTCGCGTTGCTTCTGACTCCTATTCTTACAAATTGCGGACTGACTTCAAGAAAGGAAATGGCTCAGCAAAGCATCGATTCTGTCGCGCCTCCACAAAAAACAGAAGAAATCCAGGTTCAAAAGATTCCTTTGATTAAAGAATCTCATGTCATTCAAAAAGTGGATTTTTCTAAACGCCAGAGCGAATCACTCAAAAAAATTTCGGCTTCTATTCACTCGATTCCAGTCGAAATCAATAAAGATGTTGAAAAATGGATTCATTACTTCACCAAAAAGGATCGCGAACGTTTCCAGCGATTTCTAAATCGTGGCGCGCAATATCGTGATGTGGTTGAAAGTGTTTTAAGAGAGAACGGACTTCCGGCCGAGCTTTACTATTTAGCTATGATTGAAAGCGGCTATCAAAATCATGCGACTTCGGTCGCCAGCGCTGTTGGAGTTTGGCAGTTTATTCGTGGGACAGCATCCCGTTACGGGCTTGCAGTGAATTCTTATGTGGATGAGCGCCGTGATCCTATTCGTGCCACTGAAGCGGCAGTTCGATATTTGCGCGATCTCCACAACGTCTTTGGATCATGGCATTTGGCGATGGCCGGATACAATGCGGGTGAATATCGTGTGGTGCGCGCCGTCTTTAAAGGTAAAACAAGGGACTTTTGGAAACTTGTTCGCTTAAAAGCTCTTCCGCCAGAAACTCGAAATTATATTCCAAAATTTCTAGCAGCTGTTGAGATTGGCGAAAATGCTCTGAAGTACGGCTTCGAATCGCCTCGAGTAGAGAGCTATCCCGACATTCAAGCTGTTTCGGTTCCTGGATCACTTCCACTCGCAGAGGTGGCAAAAGTCGCAGGAACAAGTGTAAAGGAAATGAAATCCATCAACCCCCATCTTCTTAGGGCAGCGACCCCTCCTGGTGGTGAGTATCAGGTCTGGGTTCCACTCCGCCTGGCTAAGAATGTTGAAAACGCAAAAGCCCTTCTTGCTAAAAAAGCAAAAAAAGTTCGACGCTCGATTGCTGAAGATAGAACCAATATTCATCGTGTAAAACGAGGTGAAAATCTAAGCCTTATTGCAAAGAAATATCGCATGTCGGTTGCCCAGCTTAAAAAAATCAATGGACTAAAGTCGAACCGAATACTTGTTGGCAAACGCTTAAAAGTTTCTTCTTCGGCAAAAATCGCCACCAAGCGCTACCGAGTTCGTCGTGGGGACAACCTGACAAAGATTGCTCAACGATTCGGAACATCCGTTCACCATTTGAAGCGACTCAACTCCATTCGGTCAAATCGAATATATGTTGGCCAGATTTTAAAAGTGAACATGTAAAATCAAAGGCATATGGTCCAGATTATATCTGGGCCAGGATGAAATCAGGTGGTTATCTCACATAAGCTAAAAGAGTGAATGTAAGATTTCTCACAATCCTTTCTTTTCTGACTTTGGCTGCTCAAACGAGTGAAGCACGAATTGCGCGCCCCTTAAAACCAAAGACTCCACAGACGAATGAGTCGATCGTTCAAGTGAAAGCAAGCTCAAAAACGAACTGTAAATTCAACACCCGCCGTGGATTTTCCGCAAATGGGTGTACTGTGACCCGAGTTTCAAATGGTGACATTTTGGGACAGGCTGGCTGCGGCAATCATAAGGGATGCGACTATCCGCGCGCTAACAAATCCCAACCCACATCCCCGATTTTAGCTGTAAAAGCAGGAACCGTGGTATTTGCAGGATGGTCTGGATCGGGATATGGAAACCGAGTTGTGATTGATCATGGCGGCGGAGTTTTCACCACTTATAGCCACCTTGCAAACTTTCAAGTCAAGAAGGGAAGCCGAGTGAGTGAAGGAAGTCCACTTGGTAAGATGGGATCAACCGGTGCGACTCGGGCCATCCATCTTCATTTTGAGCTTGTCAAAGGCGGGAAGTTCGTTAATTCAAGATCCGATGGGGGATATTCATATGATAAATTCTGTCGGTAAGTTCTTAATTGCATACACAGTATTGTGCGCGACTTCGCTCCCTGCGGACCCGACATTTCCAGGTGAGCCGCCTACCCCACCTTTAAGAAAGATTTTAGAAAACAAAAACGTTCAGAAAAAGGTCGATGAGTTCAATAGCGGATGCCAAACCCGACTTTCCAAGAAGGCCTGCGCATGCGTCACTGAAAATGTAAAACTAAAACTCAATGGTCGTGATTTTGATGAGACGGATTTGGATCTCCTCATTAGCATCGTTTCACGTAAAAAACTAAAAAAGTTCTCTCAGTTGAATAAATACTCTTTGACCTACGATATGATTGAAGAAATCGAATCCGAGTGTGTGATCGATTCAAACTGGCGGATGGATATTCAGGAAGAATAGCGTCTTTTCGCTTTCGATTTCAGAAAATAAAAGTAAATGATTCCCGTCATTGCCCCACCAAGATGAGCCCCATGACCGATGGGAAGGCCCCCTCCTTTTGATTGTGCGACAAGTCCCCAGAGATCGAGACCTATAAATGCCAATGCTCCAAACAGCGCAGGGATTGGGAGAACGCCGAAGAAATAAATCTTTTCATTCGGAAAAAGCATCGCAAATAACAAAATCAACCCAGCAATGGCGCCAGAAGCTCCCACTGCAAATTGCTCCGGTGAGCCAAGTAAAAACTGACTCACAAGACAATGAGTGAGCGAACCTATGAAGCCAGCCAAAAGATAAAACTTAAGAAACAAAAATCGTCCCATAAGCTGCTCAAGCAATCTTCCAAAGCTATTTAAAACAAACATATTGATAAAAAGATGAAATAAAAGTGTATGTGAGAAAACGGAAGTGATGAGGCCGACATAAACTCCTCTTTCCAAGGAGGCATAAGAAGTCGCAAAGTACTCCAACATAAAATCTGGAGGATAGATTCGCCATAAAATAAAAACCAGAATATTGATCCCTATGATAAATGGGACCAGGATAGATGTTCGATGTTTCAAAATCATGCTCCTTTCACCATATCTCGATCCCATGATTTTGCAAACGGGTATTGGCAAACATAGATTTTCAAGGAAAGATAATATTTATGTCTAGCTTGGATATTAAGATTTTAAACGATATAGAATGGCTGACCTCCATAAAGAAGCATTCCTTTCCAAGTCGACAACTCTATCGGGCCATGTATTCCACATGGTGGAATGGAATCGTTACAGATCCCAATTTAATGCTCATCCCAATTGATGATCACCAGGTTCATCGCGGGGATGCTGTGTTTGAAGCTTTTAAATATATTCATAACAAGATCTATCTTGAAAAAGAGCACTTGGATCGAATGGAGAGATCTGCACAAGGTATTGGCCTGACTATGCCCGTGAAGCGCAGTGATCTTCTGAGCATTATTGACGACACTGTGAAAGCATCGAAGCTTGACCAAGCGCTCATTCGACTCTTTCTTGGACGTGGTCCAGGCTCATTCTCTGCAAATCCTTACGAAAGTATCGGAACTCAGCTTCATGTTATTGTCACTGAACTGATTCCACCCTCAGAAGAAAAAGTAAAAAATGGAGTCACACTCTCCCTTTCAAAAATTTCCGTCAAAGATCCCTATTTAGCTCAGATCAAAAGCTGCAATTATTTGCCAAACGTTCTTATGAAGAAAGAGGCCGTCGATTTAGGAGTGGACTTCACTGTCGGGGTTGAGCCCGATGGCTCACTCACCGAAGGAAGCACGGAGAATTTGATTCTTTTGACCAAAGATGATGAATTGATTCGCCCAGATGCGGACTGTATTTTGGCAGGGACCACAATGATTCGCGTATTTGAACTTGCAAAAGATCTTCTTAAGAAGGGCTTGATCAAAGGAATGTCTTCGAGACCCTTTTATGTTGAGGATCTTGTTCAAGCAAAAGAAGTTCTGATGGTTGGAACGACCATCAATGTGCTATCAGTGACTAAGTTCAATGGCAAAGCCGTTTCGAATGGACGGACGGGTCCAATCGGCCAGCAGCTTTATAAGCTTTTACTTCGGGATCAAGGGATTTCTTAAGCTGTTTTTTTCCCGTGGTGAGCCTCAACCACCATTTTAAAAACCAATCCGCGAGAGATCATTCCAGTCAATTTCCCGTTTCCATCCACAACCGGAATGCGGTGAATTCCATGCTTGATAAAGATCTTATAGGCATCACCAAACAGATCTGTTCTTTTAAGTGTGATCAGCTTATGAACTGGAGTGAGATGCTCAAGACACGCTGCCACCGTGGCTTCAACTCCATTGATTGCTAAAAGCTCAAGAAGGGCGCCCTGCCCTATCAGGCTGATCAAGTGGCCGGACTCATCTATGACGGGTGCCCCACTGATTTTTTTACTCAAAAATAATTCTGCCACCTCACGAAGTTTCATCTTCGGAGTGACCGAGATTGGGTTTTCAATCATAAGATCGGAAACCAAAATCGCCTTTGTTCTTTTCTCTTCCGTGCCCATATACTACTTTTCGGAGTTCTACTGATCATTCTTAACTTTGGTCGAAATGAGCTCGTCTCGAATTAAGACAGTGTCGATTGTAAAAAAAATGATCTTAAGAATGTGACGGAACTTTCACATTCTTAAAGCCGACACATTTTTCGCGTTACTCAAACAAAGCATGTCTTTGACGAGCCATTGAGATCCAGAATTCTTTACTCTAAAAACAAAGATGAAAAAGGAGGATCTATGGATCTTAATCAAAATTTTGGAATCGAGAAAGTAAAGAAGTCGGCCTTGTTTCAACGTCTCTCCAACGAAGACGGTGGGATTGTTATTCCAGTGATCTTATGGTGGATGGGAGTGCCGCTGGTCGCCGTACTTTTATTATGGCTTTTATTTTTTAGATAAGAACTGAGCTTTGCTCGACACAGCTGAATGATGAAAAAGGGATCTGATTATTCTGTCAGATCCCTTTCTTTATTTTGGACCTTTGACACTATTATGGCCCTCTTTCTGCAACATCGACTTCCTAAAAGCATTTACTCCATTTTATCAGTGATGAATTGGTAAAAATAACCAGGATGTTCAAACTGTGAACAGGAGATCCACTTGGGCCGACTCATACTCTTGATCCTCACCGCTGTTTCGTGGGACGCCTGGACTCTACCCGACCATTGCAATGATCCAACTATAAAAGAAATTTCCGTTCCAATTGATCGCTTGGACCATTCAAAAGGTGAATGGGTTTATCGCTATCAGATCATTGCGGGCACAAGACCGAATGCACCGGTCCTCATCCAGCTTCCAGGTGGCCCCGGACAGAGAGGAATCAGCACAGATCGGAACCCAGAGCAAAAGGCATGGACCGTCGTTAATATCGATCCGCGAGGTGCTGGCTGCAATAAATCCGAAATGGATCTTTTAGAAACCTTTCGCACAGATCAGCTCGCATTCGATGTTCTTGAAGTTATAAGATCAGAGAATTTCAAAAACTATGTCGTTCATGGAATATCCTATGGCACAGTCTGGGCCACGGTGACTGCGTCGCTTGCACAAAGATGGAATTACCCACTTCCACAAGCTGTGATTTTAGAAGGAGTCCTTGGACGCTATTTTGAAGCAGGAGATTACTTTCGCGAATTCAGTCGTCAATGGGAAGTTCTAAAGACGGAATGGGGTTCGGATATTATCGCTCCTCTTCTTGAAAACAAAAAGCCATTTGGATTGACAGATAGCGAGTGGGCACAGGTTGTAATGAATTCCGTTTTACTTGGGCCTTCGCCCATGAGCTATGATATTCTAAAAAGCCTAATTCTTCCAAATCTGGATAGTCAGAGCCCCATGATCCAAATTATCATTCAAAACCATTTAAGAAACCTTCTTGAAAATTCAGCTCAGCTCGAAGAAGAACTGCATATGAAGATTTTTTGCCGCGAGCTTACATCTGAGTACTTGATTTCAGACATCGCTTTAAAACAGGGATATTTGATTGAGGTCGGGGAGGTGATTTCACTCTGTGGGGACTTAAGGCCAGAGGAACTTTATGAGTCTTCAAATTGGCAAATCCCCGTTCCGATTTTTTATATTCAGGGCGAGCGAGACCCAGCTACTTCTCTCGATCAGGCACTACATCATTTCAATGGTCAGCTTCAATTGGAAAAGCATTTTCTTCTGGTCCCCCGTGGAGGTCACAATCCACTCACACATGGACTTGAAGATTGTGCTGATGCGATCCTTTTCGAGATCTTGTTTAAAAACAGTATGAAAGATTCCGCCAAGTCCTGCGCCTTAAAGCCTGAATTATTGAAAGAGATGCAGTAGCCGGACTTAAGCTCCTTGAAGTCTCGCCATTCGAAAGTCGAGACCTTTTCGCGCAACTCACGTCCGACTCAACAACCCATTTCTTTGTGCTAAACTAATATCTCATAGGGGGAAATTTATGAGAGTGTTTGCTTTATCGGTTTTAGTTTTGTCTCTTTCGGCATGTTCCACTTCGCAAAAGAAGGCCTCTCGAAACCCCGCCAACACCCCGTCTCAAGAGGAAATCAAAAAAAGAGCCACGCTGACGAATTTAAAACAAAAGATTGGTGTGATTGAATTTCTTAATGAAGCGGTTCTATGTTCTTGTCGAAGCACTGAGGACAACAAGCATCTTTCAAATCAGGTGGGCTATTTAAGCTTTAAGTCATCGAACATCAGCTATCTTGCCGAGTGCAATATCCCAAATCGCAAAGGTTCCGAAGAAACTTGCGATGATTTTCAAATTATAAGATAAACTAACCCGTGCTCAAAGACTCTTTGGTTCGTGGATTAGGCTTTCGGGACTCTTTTGCCATTGTGGCAGGCTCGATGATTGGCACCGGAATCTTCTTAAAGACTGCGGTGATGACTCAAGCCTTGGGCTCTGTGTATGGAGTTTTGCTAGCTTGGCTTGCAGCCGGTGTCTTATCACTTCTTGGCGCTCTCACTTATGCCGAACTCGGAGCTCGATTTCCCCTGGCCGGGGGTGGCTATGTTTTTATGCGCGAAGCGTACGGACGTTTGCCGTCTTTCCTGGCGGGATGGGTGAGCTTTTGGATTGTTTTTCCCGGATCCATTGCTGCTTATGCTGTGGCCTCCGCCACTTTTCTCGATGGTGCATTTCCTTTGGGTGAGTCCAAAGTTTGGTTTTCACTCTCTCTGATTTTGGTTTTTTCAGGACTCAATTGCCTTGCCATCACTTTTGGCGGACTTTTACAGAGCGCACTCACCGCAGTTAAAATTCTTCTCATTGTTGGACTGGTCGGATCTATTTTCTTTTTCACTCCAAGCTCAGCCTTTCAAAGCAATCTCATTCTTTCTTCTTCCACCTTTTCACTGGGTGCATTCGGATTCGCAACCCTTTCAGCACTTTGGGCTTTTGATGGCTGGGAAGCCATTGCCAGAGTTGGTGGCGAGGTGAAAAATCCGCAAAGAAACATTCCACTTGCTCTTGTTTTAGGAATTCTTTTTGTTTTTACGCTTTATGCTCTGGTGAACTTGGCTTACTTTTGGGCACTTCCAATCAGTGAGATTAACAATTCAAATTCAAGCTCCTACCCCAATGCCCTTCCCGTTGCGACTAAATCTGTTCTCACATTTTTAGGGGATCAGGGCGTTCAGATTCTCTCGGCTGTATTTCTAATTTCCACACTCGGAGCAATGAATGGATCGATTCTGACTTCTGCGCGCATTCCCTATGCCATGGCCAAAGACGGATTGTTCTTCACTTATTTCAGTCAGGTGAGCCCAAACACGAAAGTTCCTGTGCGAGCGATTTGGTTACAAAGTTTTATCGCCGCCCTTCTAACACTTTCAGGTACATTTGATCAGCTCACCAACTATGTCGTGTTTTCTGCATGGATTTTTTATGGATTAACGGGATTTACGATATTTGTTTTTAGGAAGAAAATTCCAACTCAAGAAAAGAACTTTCGCGTTCCTGGATACCCCTTTGTACCTGCGCTGTTTATTCTTTTATCTGTCATTTTGGTCTTTACGATTCTTATTCAAAGCCCATTAGAATCAGTGATAGGACTTATTATGATTTTGACTGGAATTCCCGTTTATTACTTTGTTTATAGAAAGACTTAAAAGGTCGCCTTTTGCCGTAAAATGGCATAGTCTACAGGTTCAGGAGATAAAAAAGATGTCAGAGCCCAATTGCCCAAAGTGCGATGCAAATTACACCTATGCGGATGGAAACATGTGGGTCTGCCCGCAGTGCGCCCATGAATGGAGCCAGTTCGAAAGCAAGAGCGATTCAGAGGACGAGAGCTCTGATACCACGGTTAAAGATGTCCACGGCAACATCCTGCAGGATGGAGATACAGTGGTATTGATTAAGGAGCTAAAGGTAAAGGGGTCCTCCTCCGCCATTAAGATTGGTACAAAAGTTAAAAACATTCGACTCCAGGATCAAGGCGATGGACACAATATAGCCTGCAGAATTGATGGCTTTGGTGCGATGAACTTAAAGTCCGAATTTGTAAAAAAGGCTTAAATTCACCTGGCATTGTCCTTGCTAATTAAATAGCTGACTCTCAATGGCCTTTTGCGAGAAGGGATTCACCTTGGTCAGATTATCAATTAGCCTCTGTCTTTTTGCGATTCTAGTTCTCTCCGCCCATAAATCTTATTCCAGAGGGACTGAGGTTATTGATCACTCTTTAGAATCCTATATTGATTTTATTCTCGAGTGGACGAGCTATAGTTATAAAGGCGAAACGCCTCCTCTCGTTAAGTCCACTCATCACGAACTCGTGCAAATATTTGCATATGGCGATTTTGAGTATGCCCAGGCTGAGTCAAAAGATGTAAAGCTTCCGCAAGTCAACGCCGTCTACGATCAGAAGCGAAAAACGATCTATATCTCTGATCGCCTGGATCCGCAAAGCAATGATTTCAAATTGGCTCTTATTCACGAACTCGTTCATTATCTTCAGGATATCAACGGCTATACAGCATCACTCAATGGATTTCTTATTTGTACTGAGAGCGAAGCTTATGACATTCAAATGCTTTATCAAAGAATTTATGAGATCAATGTCGATTCCATCCCACTCGTCCATCAACAAGGTCTTCTCGCCGCCACGCGATGTATGGGAAACAAATCAAGTGCCTTTCCAAAGTATGAACATTAATCTGAAAGTCCAATGCGATGGCTTTTACCAATTCTTGGACTTTTGATTGCAGCCTATTTGTTCTTTAACTCCCAGTCTTCAGACACAATGGATCAGATCCCTTCTGTCGCCGAAGAATCCACTTCACGAAATGCGGAAATCGAGAATCCGAGAACCGCACCCAAGATAAAAGCAGTCATTAAAAAAGCGCCACTTCTCACTTCTGAACGTAAATCAGAGCAAAGAGCAAATCAGAAGGAAAAGAAAAAGGAGCCAACCGTTCTTCACTACCGAGTGGATGATGGAATCGCAACCGTACTTGGAGATATGGCTGTTGGTGTTCTCACCAATGAAGATGCCGAAGATACGGGGCTTGTTGAGCTTTCATCCATTCGGCTTTGGGACAGTCCCAATATTCCTTTTATCATTGATCCTAATGTTGCGAACTCAGCTCCGATCCTCGAGGCCCTGCAGATGTTTAACACAAGAACGGACGTTCGGTTTTTAGAGTATGAAGGTGAAGCGGATGCTCTTGTATTTACAAAAACCGATGGGGCGAGTAAGTCCTATGTGGGCAAAGTCGGAGGCTTACAGCCTGTTTGGATCGCACCCGATGCCAATGCCGCAACAATCGCCCATGAAATCATGCATGCCCTCGGTTTTATTCATGAGCAAAACCGATTTGATCGCGATCAGTTTATTCAAGTTCAAATGGATAATATTGAAGACGAGTTCAAACACAATTTCGCAATTCTTCCAGGAGAATTTATGAAATTAACTGGTCTTTCTCGGTTTGATTTTGAATCCATTATGATTTACCCGCCGTGGATGTTTGCCAAGGGCGGAAAGTCCACGATGGAGCCAAAGGTTGCAAACGTCATTATTCATCCCAGTCCGGCCTTAAGCCGACTGGATATACAAAGGATAAATCGAATCTATGGACGCTAAAATCAGGAATATCGCTTTTATTTTCTTTTGCGCTTTATTCAGCCTTCCGAGTTTTGGTGAAAAGATTATCACCAATGAGGTCGTGTCTGAGAATTCCCCAGAGTGGCTTAAAAGAAATCGCATGGAAAAAGTCACTCAGCGAATTCAAAGAAAGCTGGAATGGTCCACCAGACGAGTTGCAATGCATTGGTATAAAACCAAGGAGGAATTTAGACATGTTCATGGTCAAGCTTCCTTAGGCGCGGTCGCGTTCACCAGATCATCCAATAAAGGCTCTTCCATTCATATGGGCCCTCTGGTCACTGCTAAAAATTTTGATGAAATCTTTGGTCATGAACTGGTTCACGTGATCATCTATCAAAAATACAAAGGTTCCATTCCAAAATGGCTTGAAGAAGGACTTGCAAACCACTTATCTGGTATGGCGCCGGTGAATTACCAATGGCTCGCTTCTCAACCACAGATTGAGGATGTGCGGGAGCTTGCCCACCCCTTTCAGGGCGATGCTTCAATGATTGAGTACCGTTATATTGCTTCGCAGGCTTTGGCTGAAATGCTCGATAAGAAATGTAAACTTGAGCGCCTGATTCAACTAAGCGTTGAGCGAAAGATTGAAGACTATATCAAGACCTATTGCGAAATCAGTGATTTGAATGATGAGTTTAAATCATGGATCAAGAAAGCAAAGCTTTAAGCTCAGTCTTTTCCTCTTCCGACAAAATCAACCAGTCCGGCGGAAGAGTTTCAACAACAAAATTCCATGAATCTTTTAGCATTGGTTTTGCTCGTGGTCGATCATGAAGATCTTTGAGTTTGTTTAAGTGAGTTAAAAGAATTGTTCGAGTGGGTTTGAAAAAACCAGCTTCGTCTTTTCCCTGATTGGTAATAAGATCCGAGCTCTCAACACGATCAATTAATTTTTGAAAGTAACCTCTTAATGCACTCATATCTCAATCAATAATATAGCATAAATCGCTCAAAAGTACTGTCAGAAGCACTGTGAGGCATTTAACCAACGGAATTAGCTGAAATTGGCCTTATTGCTTAATTGGTGTTATAGTGTTGCCACGTCTAGCCGCTCAATTCTTAATTCGGAGGTTTCATCGAAATGCAAAGATTTGTTTATGTTAGTAATGTCACTCATGCTTCTGATCTTGCAGATATCGAGGATCTCTTCCTAATGGTTGGCGATATCAAAAATAAGAAAATTGAAATGATTCCTGAATCAGGACATCGTCTTGGATTTGGAGTTTTTGAGATGTCGACTTCACAACAAGCGAGGGACTGCGTTGAAAGATTTAATGGCACCGTCAATGAAGGAAAACAACTTTCACTTTCTTATATAAGACCAAAGAAGCGTGCTGTGACCTCATCCATCAAAGAGGCAACCAAAAAAACGAAGCTTCGTTAAAGCTCTTCTTTGGGATCCCAAATTTTCGGATCATTCTCTTGATCGGGCTTAAAACTCTTTTTAACAACAATCCGACACTCTGTGGAGTCAGGGTCGATTTTAAGCTCGCGCTCATCGACTTGCTTGCTTCGAGCCAAACAGGAAATCGTAAATGAGCGATCTTTGCCGGTTATTGTGAGAGCTCGAGAGCCGCTGTAAAAGGAATCCGTCGGGAGAATCTGGAGCAGCTTGTAGGCGTCGCCACCGTTAAATTTCAAAACTTCGCCGTTTGAAGTTTTCGCATCAAGATCGTCGACTTGAATATAATGTGGGGCGCCCCACGCTTGAGATAATAAAAGAAATAATACAAAGAAATTCAAAGCTAAAACTCCATTTTTGGCCTTAAACAAAGCTCATCATAAGATGATCCTCTTTGAAAGCGCAAAAACATTTTCCCTTTGGCGGCCCGCTCAGAGCCAAACAGATGGCTATTTCACTTTGTGAGCCCGACAAGTCCAGATTGAACCGATTTGGTCATTTCTTTTTGACTCAAAACAAAGGCTTTTGCGTTAATAATCCTACCAAATAAAAATGGGAGCTCAATGATGGCCTTTAGACTCTGTGGAACTGGTCTGCTTGCTTTAATCCTTCTTCTTCAAACGGCCTGTGCATCCGATCCCAAACCAGAACCACAGTACGCAGCTTTTGCGATTTTCCCGCCGCTTCAATCTCCTATGAATAAAGAAGAACCTGTTCTAGTTGGACGCACAAGTATCCTCTGGGGAAGTCATGATTACGTGCAAGGAGCGGATGTGTCGCTCATTGGAAATTTCGTCAATAAAGAATTCCGCGGATCAGCTGGGTCTTTAGTGTTTCACTCGACCTCTGGCAAGGCTCGTATATTCGCGGGACAGTTTTCAGGAGTCGCGAACTTCAATCACGGGGACACGAAGATAGAAGGCTTTCAATTCGCCACCGCAATGAACTACGCTGGGGGTCCACAGAAAGTTTATGGAGCGCAAGTGGGAGCACTCAATGTCGGAAAGAAAAACAAGGTCTATGGCTTTCAGATCGGAGCCTACAACCAGGCTGAGGCCATTTATGGTTTCCAGATTGGTGTTTTAAATCGCACAAAGACTCTCTATGGAATACAAATAGGCCTGCTTAATTTCTCTGGGAAAAATGGCCTTCCGTTTTGCCCGGTTGTAAATATCGGCTTTTAGAGCTTACCTGCGTTGAAGCTCATCCATACTTTCCCTCTTATTTGATTATGTGATAGATACCCCTCCAAACTGGCTCTTTAAAGGGGGATTTATGAGAGGCACATTCGCATTCGTTTTGTTTTCCATTTTTATTTCAAGCATTGCTCTTGCGGCACCACATCAGGACGTGCCTCCGGGTGTTAAGATTCAATACGATTCATGGTGCCAGGGTGACCGCGTGATGACTGAGGATCGCGATGGTCAAGTTTATGCCGCATGGGACTGCTCTGAGCTGAGTGATTCGAGCCGCTGCGTTGAGAACGCTGAAAAAAATGGTGCATGGACCATTGTGACAGCCACTTGCCGAGAAGGAAAAGGCTCTTATTATCTCAGCCTCCTATTTTGTGAATCCTATGAAAACCATGAGGACTGCCCACCATCAAGCCCGGGTCCCGATGATGTGGATGATGGCGATGGTGGACGGACCGGAGACGGATCCGGCCCAGATGACGTGGGTGGAGATTTCTAAGCTTTCAGCGCCTTTGCATGATATGCGATATGCTCACCGATAAATGTCGCAATAAAGTAGTAGCTATGATCATACCCTTCACGAAGATTCAAAGTGAGGGGATGATCCATCTTCTCGCACGCGCTTCTTAAAAGCTCAGGCTTAAGCTCCTTTTCAAGAAATTCATCTTGTAGTCCCTGATCTATCAGAAGTGGAATTTTATTTTTTCCCTGATTCACCAAATAAACTGTGTCGTAATCATTCCAGGATTCTCTATTATCACCTAAATAGGCTGTGAATGCCTTTTGCCCCCAAGGAACCTGAGTAGGCGCAACAATAGGAGAAAATGCGGAAACGCTTGAGTAAAGACCAGCGTTTTTCAATGCAATGGTCAAAGCACCATGTCCACCCATAGAGTGACCAGAAATACTCTGTTTCCCGTTCACTGGAAAATGCTTTTCAATCACCTGCGGAAGTTCTTTAGTGATGTAATCATACATCCGGAAATTTTTCTTCCACGGCTCTCTTAAAGCATTCAGATAAAAGCTGGCTCCCACACCTAAATCATAGGCGTCATCATTGGGAATACCTTCACCACGTGGGCTTGTATCCGGCGCAACAACGATCACCTTATGTTCAGCCGCGTATCTTTGTGCCCCCGCCTTGGTTATAAAATTCTGCTCGCTGCAGGTTAACCCTGAGAGCCAGTAGAGAACCGGAAGCTTTTGCGATTCGGCTCCTTTGGGTAAAAAGATTCCATAATTCATTGTGCAGTTTAAAGTATTGGATGTGTGCTGATACACATCCTGCCAGCCACCAAAACACGCTCGATGCTCAAGTCTTTTCACAAACACCTCACTTAAAAATGAACAACACTTCGAATGGACTTTCCTTCATGCATCAGATCAAATGCCTTATTGATGTCTTCCAATGGCATGGTGTGAGTTACAAAAGGCGCAAGCTTGATCTTTCCGTTCATGGCATCTTCCACCATTCCTGGAAGCTGAGTTCTTCCTTTCACACCGCCAAATGCACTTCCCTTCCAGACTCGGCCTGTGACCAGCTGAAATGGACGTGTAGAGATCTCCTGACCAGCGCCAGCCACTCCAATAATAATCGATTGGCCCCATCCGCGGTGAGCACACTCAAGAGCAGCACGCATAACCTGAACATTCCCAATACACTCAAAAGAATGATCCACTCCCCACCCTGTCATTTCAACAATCACTTCCTGAATGGGCTTGTCATAATCTTTCGGATTGATGCAGTCTGTGGCGCCAAACTCGCGCGCCAATTCAAACTTTTTAGGATTGGTATCAATCCCAATGATTCGCCCTGCCTCAGCTTGCTTTGCACCTTGAATCACTGCCAAACCAATTCCACCCAGTCCAAATACTGCGACACTGTCACCCTTTTGAACCTTCGCGGTATTGTGAACGGCTCCAATACCTGTGGTTACACCGCATCCAAGTAAACACACCTGCTCTGGATTGGACTTAGGATTGATCTTTGCCAATGAAACTTCAGCAACCACGGTGTACTCACTAAAGGTGGAGCAGCCCATATAGTGGTAAACGGGCTTACCATTGTAAGAAAAGCGCGTGGTTCCATCTGGCATTAAACCTTTACCCTGAGTGGCGCGCACAGAGACGCAAAGATTTGTTTTTCCAGACTTACAGAAAAGACATTCTCGACATTCCGCTGTGTAAAGAGGAATCACATGATCACCAGGCTGAACACTCGTCACACCTTCACCGACTTCCACCACTGTTCCAGCGCCTTCATGTCCAAGAACAGCTGGGAAGATTCCTTCCGGATCATCGCCAGAAAGAGTGAATGCATCGGTGTGACAGACCCCTGTGTGAGTGATCTTAATTAAGACTTCACCCTTTTTTGGCTTTTCAAGATCAAGCTCAACGATTTCAAGTGGTTTTCCTGGCGCAAAGGCCACAGCTGCTCTTGTTTTCATGACCACTCCCTTTTAAGACGGCTCTTCAATAAATAAAAAGAATCTCGAATCAAGATACCTGCGCATAAAGAAATGTAGTTCTTCCGATTTTAATTTTCTATGAATTTCGCGCACACTGATGTGCTTTACACACTCATTATCTAAAATCTTTTCTGTTTCACAGTGCTGTGGAACAGGAGCATCTCTTCGAAAAGTGTCGATAAAAATTTCGATACTCGGTTCAGCCTGAATTTTTTCTTGGATGGATTCGGAAAGAGGTGTGCTTATATCCTGGAAGTACCAACAGCCCTCGTCACAAACCTTGGGATTATTTTCCCGAAGATCCACAAGCACCGGCTTTTCTGGACTCTGAAACTCTTGATAAGTATTCACAGGAATTCCAGAGTGAAACCCATTATTAGAGTCGAAATACCAGATCACATTCTTTGATCTATGAAATTCCGGAAAGAGTCGAAGCGCTAATGCTTTTGGAATGCGGTTCTGATCCGACCCCATTTCGGTGGCTCCGATGACTCCCGCTGGTTTAAGCGCACCCCCGCTTTTTAAGAGTGTGAGAAGAATTCCAGTTATAATAATAAGGGCCGCGCCAAGAAGAATCGAAACTGTTTTCATGGCGTCACTCTACCGGTACCTGCTTCTTTTTCCGATATGCACCGCATATCGGAAAAAGAAGCAGGTACCTATAGATGGAAGCCTAAGTCTAAAAAACACGTCCGTACATAGCGGAATGAAAGTCCACTCTCTGGTTTCAGTCACATTTTAGTGCCGTGGACCGCGAAACCTCTTTGATTTCTTTTTAAAATCCCTTTTTGCTCTGCGCTTTTCCACTCGACGCTCATCCTTGCTTTCATTTGACCTGCGAGGGCGTGCACGAGAATCACCCTGAGCTTCACTTTGCGGAGCTCTTGCCATTTTTGGCGATTTCTTTTCCTCAAACACCCACGGAAACATCATAGATAGAAATCTTGCAGCGACTTCTTCTGAAGACATCTCAGAGACAGCCTCTTTCCACTCTGGACTTAAAACACTCAAAGCCTTCTCAAAGCCTTTTTGCTCTTGAAACGGAGTCAAAAGAGCTGAGATCTTTTTCATCCCGATTTCTTTTCGAGAGGGAATCACGCCTTCTTTCATTTTACTCTTTGTGAGCTGCTCTACTCTGCGAATCATCTGAAAATTACTTGGAGTTACAAGACTCATTGCAATTCCAGATTTCCCACTGCGAGCTGTGCGTCCGATTCGATGCACATAATTATCAAGTTCTCTTGGGATCGAGTAATTCACTACATGGGTGACATCTTTCACATCCAGCCCACGAGCCGCAACGTCAGTGCACACGAGCATCTGAACCCGTCTTTCACGAAAAGCGAGCATTGCCGTTTCTCTGGCCGATTGGCTCATATCGCCTTGCAGGCTATCGACTTTATAACCCCTCTCACTTAAGTATCTGGACAGATCTACAACCAGCGATTTCGTCTGACAAAAGATCACACCATAAAAATCATCAGCCGCATCAATCAGTTTGCACAAAACTTCAGGTTTATTCGCCTCTTGAGTGCGATAATAAAATTGCTCAACCGTTGAAGAGAGCATCTCTTTGCGATTGACCTGCACCATCTCTGGCTGGTTTAAAAAATCATCGGCAACCCTTCTGACTGAAGGGCTCATAGTTGCTGAGAACAGCCAGATATTGCTTTTCTTTTCAGGTAGAGCTTCAAGAATGGTTTCCATGGCCTCGCGAAAACCCATGGAGATCATCTCATCGGCTTCATCCAAAACCACAAGATGGGTCTTCGTTAAGTTCAAAGTGCCACGCTCCAGATGATCAATCATCCGCCCAGGCGTTCCAACAACGACTGGAGCCCCTTTTCGAAGACCACGAATCTGTTCGTCATAGCCAGCGCCACCATAAATCGCAAGCGCCTTGAGACCCAAATACTTTCCCATCAAATTGATCTGCCCTGCGACCTGAAGACAGAGTTCCCTGGTCGGACAAAGAATGAGCGCTTGAGTCGCTTTAAGAGTGGGGTCGACGCTTTCTAAAAGAGGGATGCCAAAGGCACCAGTCTTCCCAGTTCCAGTGGCGGCAAGACCAATAAAATCTGTTTTTTTCGATAAAAGTTTAGGAAGGGCTTCGGCCTGAATAGGACTTGGTTTTTCAAATCCCATTTCAAAAATAGAGCGTTTAAGACCGGAGCTTAAAGAGAGTTCATTAAAATTTTCCAAGAAAGTTCCTTAATAGTGAATCTGGCTCCAATGCCAGATGATAGAGATGAACCACCATTTCTAACACATTTCGCGTAAAAAAAATGATTTTGTTTTTAAGACATGAATTAATTCTACAATTGGAAAGGGAGTTTGCACTCTCCCAATCTCCTTAAGCCTTGAGAAGAGGTTGAGATTTCGCACATTTTCATATAGATTCGTTCACTCTAACCCCCTCTTTCTCTTAAGGTTCTCTAATCATGATCAGTACATCCGATTTAAGTTTAAATTTCGCCGGCCGCATTCTCTTTGATGAGGTGAACGTCAAATTCACTCCCGGCAACTGCTACGGTCTGATTGGCGCAAATGGCGCCGGTAAATCCACTTTCTTAAAGATCCTCTCAGGTGAGATTGAATCCTCTACGGGTGCGGTTCATCGGGATAAAAAGCTGAGGCTTTCATTCCTTAAACAAGATCAGAATGCCTACGATGAATATACGGTTTTAGAGACCGTCTTGATGGGGAATCAGGATCTCTACAGGGTGATGAAAGAGCGTGAGGCTCTTTATGCTAAAGAAGACTTCACCGAGGCGGATGGGGTCTTATCTGGGGAGCTTGAAATTCAATTTGCGGAAATGAATGGATATGAGGCCGAATCAGAAGCTGGCGTATTGCTCGCAGGCCTTGGGATCGCAGCTCAAGATAATCAAAAACTCATGAAAGAGCTCGATGGCAGTCAAAAGGTCAAAGTTCTTTTGGCTCAGGCTCTTTTTGGCCGTCCTGATATTTTGCTTCTGGATGAGCCCACAAACCACTTGGACATTTATGCCATTCGCTGGCTCGAGGACTTTCTGATTGGTTTTGAAAACACTGTGGTGGTTGTGAGCCATGATCGCTACTTTATGAACCGAGTCTGCACTCATATCGCCGATATCGATTTTGGAAAGATCAAGACTTATTCTGGAAACTATGAGTTCTGGAGACAAAGCTGCGAGCTCACACGAAAGCTTCAATCCGATCAAAATAAAAAGAATGAAGCCAAAGCCGAGGAGCTTAAGAAATTTATTGCCAGATTCAGTGCGAATGCATCGAAGTCCAGACAGGCGACATCTCGTAAAAAGCAGCTCGAAAATCTTGAGCTTGCGGATATGCCTGTATCTTCCCGACGCTATCCTTTTGTGGGTTTTGACTCCATTCGCGAGGCTGGAAATGACATTTTAATGGTGGAAGGAATTTCTAAAACGATCGAGGGCGAAGAGATCCTTAAAAACATCACATTTCGAGTCAATAAAGGGGATAAGATTGCCTTTGTTGGAAAAAATGATGTGGCGATATCAACTTTGTTTGATGTCTTGGCCGGCGAAACTCCAGCGGATTCGGGAGCTGTACAGTGGGGAATTACAATCACTTCCAGTTATTTCCCGAGCGACAATTCAAAGTACTTTGAAGGGAGTGATTTGAATTTGGTGGACTGGCTTCGTCAATACTCCAAAAACAAAGACGAATCATTTATCAGGGGATTTTTAGGCAAGATGCTCTTTAGCAAAGACGAGGTCTTTAAAAAGACCAATGTCTTATCTGGTGGTGAGCGAGTGCGCTGTATGCTTTCAAAAATGATGCTCTCTGGGGCGAATGTTTTGATTCTGGATCAGCCCACCGCCCACTTGGATTTGGAATCCGTCACAGCACTGAATGACGGCCTTGCAAAGTTTGATGGAACGGTCTTGTTTGCATCTCAGGATCATGAGTTTGTACAAACCATCGCCAATCGAATCATTTCATTGGACAATACGATATTAGATGACCGTTATATGACCTATGACGAATTTATCGAGGCGAATAAACAAGTAATATAAAAGTATGGCATTAGAAAACTGGACACATTTCTTTAAGCCCGAAGCCAGAAGCAAAGGCGAGACTTTTATTAAAAAAGACAAAGTGTCCACTCCCCGTCCCTCAGACACCGATGTGCAGGTTTTTGTTCGAGATTCCAGTGGTGCGAAAGTGACCTTAAGCAGTGAATCTATTGAAAGTGAAACTTTGACGGCAGATTGCACTTGCGGCCTATCGAAAAAAGGACAGCACTGCAAACACATCTGGGCTGCTCTTTTGATTGTTGAAGAAAAGAATCCTGATTTTTTGGAGAATAAAATGGAGCTCGTGAAAGCCACACATGAGCCTGCGGAAGAGAAAGTGTCCGTAGTTAAACCAGGTCTCACCCAAGCTCAACAGGATTTGCGAGAAAGCTATAAACTGAAACAAAATGAATATCGAAAAGCGCAGTACCAAAAACAAAAACAGCGCCTAAAGGACAAAAAACAATCCACTAAGAAAGAGCGCTTTGAGGTCTCAAAGTTCCCACTCGAAGTTGAAGAGGCGCTGAAGTATTTTTCAGACAATGGTTTTTCACTTGAAGATTCGCTCACCGAAGAGTCCGTTAGCACCGCTAAAAAACAACTCTCAAGAGTCTTTCACCCGGACAAAGGCGGAACTCATGAAGAGATTCTGGAATTAAATAGTTATTCGAAGGTGTTAAAGGATTACATCACGTCTTAAAACGGTGAATCATTTTCGTCTCATCGAGTACCGCTCGCCCCACCTTTTAACCTTTGGGAGATTCCAGAAAAGAAGCCTCAAGAAGTAAAAGCAGCGCACTCTGATTATCATAGGATCCCACATACACTTCTTTGGTTCCTTCGGATTCAAACACTTCCGGCTTCTCAGACTTGATTCCTCTGGATTCCAATACCTTTGCAGAGTCTTCAACGGATGGAACTAAAAGCGCGACATGACTAAGACTCGTTTCAATCATATTCAATTTTCCTTGATCGTTAAGCCGCCAAAAACTTAACACAATTCACTTCCGCAACGGAAGCGACTTGCGTCATGCGTCTCATACGACTCGAAGTTCACTCGCTTTTTTTGATGACTTACAAGCCGACTCATCTTCATTATATTTTATCAAGGAGACGACTATGACTGAACTTATAACCTGCATTTGGTTTGATCACGGAGAAGCAAAGAAGGCCGCCGATTTTTATGTGAAAACATTCCCTGATAGCTGAGCTTTATGGTCATTACCGAAAGCCAGGAAGAAACGGATCGTTATTGGAATGCCATCCTTGAAAACGGTGGAGTGGAAAGTGAGTGTGGATGGTGCAAAGATCGCTGGGGATTTTCCTGGCAGATCACACCAAGGCTTCTTCTTGATTTAACAACAAGCTCTGATCCCGAACAGGCCAAGCGCGCGCTTGAAGCGATGATGAAAATGAAAAAGATTGATATTGCGGCACTTGAAGCAACGATGAAATATTAAAATGACGATGGACCGAGTTGCTTTATAGCGGTTAAAACACTCTTCTTCCATTCAGGTTTTGGGAAGAATTTCTTTGCAACCACACAAAGCTCAATCTTTTTGATCATTGAGTAAATCTTCATCCGGCCCATTTCATCTTGAGTGAAGCCCCTCATTCCATAGCCTCTATTAAAAGCGTCTTGGCTTCCCGGCCATTTGCTTTCCATGTCCATCAGATGATTGCAGATATCCCACAATGGATCTCCCGCACTAGCCCATTCAAAATCCATCACACCGGTTATAGCTCCCTCTAAACAGAGTAAATTACCAAAGTGAAAATCCCCATGAATTAGTCGAGGCCCAAGAACAGAACTAAAGGATTGAACATGTGATTCGAAAAAATCTAAAAATCGTTTCCGTGTCGTCTGACTGAATAAATTCAGCTCCATAGCCTCGCTCAAATGATAATTGAAAGTGAATCTAAGATACTCTTCCCAGAATCTTGTTTTCGGAAAAGGACCTCTTTCAGAAAGCTCTCCGAACTCGCTGACAGTCACTGAGTGAATTCGACATAATAACTGACCGGCCTGAAAAGCTAAAGACTCCCGCTCCTCACTTGAAAGAGCTTTCCAATTCTCTTCCGTGTTTCGCCCAGCAATTCTCTTACAGACCATATAATCGAAACGTGAGATGGATCTTGAATCATCAAATAAAACAAGCTCCGGAACAGGAGCGATACCTTTTAATAACTCAAAGGCCACTCTTTCCCGGTGAAATTTAGGAAGATGAGCATCTCTCGCGTTGAATCGAAATACGAGTGAGTCATTTACGAATGCCGTCACATTCACCCAGCCTTGATCATCAAAAACGATTTTCTCAACAGCACCGAGATCTGAGTGGGCCATAATCTGAAGAACAGAATTGCGACACTCTTTCTTAATCTCTAAATGATCGAAAGTTCTCACGATTCGTCCTTGCCGATGGCTTGATTTAGCTCAAATTGAGCATACCGTATAAATTTTTTCCTTAAAATTCTAGGAAATTCGATTCTATTCGATTTGATATCTGCAAGGCATTTGCTTAGAAGAGCTATATGAGCCGCGCATATGCATTTTCATTGAGCCTTATTGTTTCCGCGATACTGAGCTTCACCGTCGATGCGGCCGAGCTTTCGGATATCAGTCAAAAACGCGATGAGCGCATTGCCAAGAATTTTGTTGGAACTTATATTTCTCATGATCAAATCGGTAGACAAAAGATCGCAAGCGTGTGGCTCGATAATCATGGTCTACATATGTGGGAGATTCAAGGCTACCCCGTCTTTGTGACTCACACGATGAGCTTTTCGCGGCCCCTTCAAAATCAGGTTCATGAGAAAATCGTTTATGGCACGGGTGTACGAAGAATTGGTGGACCGGGAAAGCGCAAAAAATATTTTATTCAAACAGAATATGAAGTGATCAACCAAAGAGAGCTTCTTTTTCGCCAGACAGAAACGGATGCAGATGGACTTCATAAAAGCGTTGAAGAGCGGCGTATGATTTTTGATGGCACAAGTTTACATGTGGTCTTTGAGAGGATTTTTTTTAAAAAGAAATATGTGTTGTTTGGAGATTGGATCAAAGACACATCTCGCGACATTGTTCGAAGAAATACAATATCACTGGTTACAACTCTTGTTAAACAAAGTGAGTACCCCTTGGAGTTCGAAGCCATGCAGGACATTGCTCGTCGCTTGGATGTAGAGCTGGATCGCCTCTATGGAAATCCTCAGACGATTGTTGCTGACTTTGGGTGGGAAGGATTCACCGAAATCGAAGAGATTATAAATGCAGCCCTTCCAGAAAGCTTGCCGAATCCTAATGGCGCGGAAATCTTAAAGTTTCCAAGAGACTGCAATAAAATTCTTAAAGATTAGGGCACGCCGAGTGAATTCTTGACATTTCATGACTTTTCATGAATTATCATGAAATGAAAGCTAAAAAGTTTGCCACGCAAATCGATGAAGCCGTTTTGAAGGATTTAAAAGCATTTGCTAAAAAGACAGACCGAAGCATTTCCAAAGTGGTTTCAGAGGCCGTTAGAGAATACATCGCTAAAGCTCAAGTTCGACCGGCTTTCAGATCCGCAATGGATGAAGTGCTTAATGATCACAGTGAACTCCTAGAGCGTCTCGCGAAATGAGAGTTACTCTTTACCCTACTTTTAGTGAAGTTCTCGAACTTCACCGCATTCTTATTGAGCGCTTCGGAGGAAGCCCCGGCCTAAGGGATCCCGGGCTTTTGGAGAGCGCTCTGATGAGGCCGCAGACAGGTTATTACAAGACTCTTTCTTTGGAGGGGGCCGCGCTTTTACAAAGTCTCTGTCAAAATCATGCTTTTGTAGACGGCAACAAGCGAGTTGCTTTTGCAGTTACGGCGATCTTTCTTCGAATGAATGGCTTTCGCTTAAAAGTCGATGCAGACAATGGTGAAAGCTTTTTGATAAAAAACGTCATTGGCAAAAAGGCTTCTATTGATGAGATCGCAACCTGGCTTGAAAAGCATATGAAGAAAGTGAAATAGCTCGAAG
>CAZWVK010000023.1:0-27702 GCA_964636785.1 uncultured Pseudobdellovibrionaceae bacterium
ATGACACGAAGAGACTAGATTTTCAAATGGTCCGATTTATCGGGGGAAGGTCACTTGGAACGAATGAAAAAACTAAAAGTAAAACGAGCGGCATAAAACTTCTCCTTCAGAATCGGTGGCGATTTGGTCAAACTCTTACTAATCAAGTGAACACGTTGGCGCTACAAAATTCTGTGGCCATGAGCAAGTTCCAATCAGCCAGTTTCCTGTTGAGCCTTCCACCATACAAGACAAACCCAAATCTCTCGTTGAGCAGGAATAGTAAATTTACTTTCTGAGCGGCTAATTGCCGAAATCTACATCATCAGAAAAGCTATCTGGTTCAGTATCTTCTTCTAATAGTTCGATATGATTATCGGTTTCGGTTAAAATTACTCTCTTCTCAATTTCTTTACTAATTAAAAGAACTCTCTCATTAAAGAATTTATAGTAGTTATCGTCAGAGATTCCAAAGCTGTCTAAATCCCCAATTAGGTGAGTATTAAGGCAGGCCCCAATGCCATCATTCTTTTTTGCAAATTCGCTTATATATTTTGATGGAGGCTTTGCGCCGATTTTTAAATTTGATCGTCCATCTACAATAGTGATATTGGCGATATGATTGATAACGGAATTATCAAATTCAGATCCTTTTGATTTCTGTAGAAATGCTTTTGGGAAAAAATGGTGGTAATTTCGGCTAGTTGCGATTTTGAGCCAACTATTGTCAATCAAAACCTCTGACCCATCATCAAATGTTAAAGGCTTTAAACTTGCTAGAATTGATAGGATTGCTTTTATATAACTTCTTCCAGTCCTAAATTCACCATTATCTTCAATAAATTGTGGAGAAGTATTTATACTCCAATCATATTTAACACTCTCGTTTTTTGCCAACTTATCAATTTTATCGATATCTGAAGCAAGCTTGCTTTCGACTCCAGAGGAATATCTAGCACCTAAAGACGCTCTCCAGAAAAAATCTTCCATTTTTCTTTTGATCTCTCCGGTTGGCCTATCACTATTCTTATGAAAATAATATGCAAAGGGGACAACTAATGCGTTATATGGAAGCAACCTTGATACAGGAATTTTAAAATAAGTACGGAAGTAGTCGATTGCTGATTTGATTGATTCTATGGTGGGCTTCCACATATCAATAAACTCGGACTTAGGTATCTTGAGAATCTCCTTTCTTGTGCAATCTCTTTTATAGAGTATGGATAGCGTTTGAAGCACCGTTGCGGCAGGGATGGTCTCGTATCGACTTGGCTTCAAATCAGACAAGAACTTAGAGTACTCTTGAGCAAGATCAAACCCCTTTTCTAGATCATAAGTTTTAGCGACCATTATCTCAAAGAGATTTAAGGGTTTGCCGCCCACATTTAATCGCGTGAAAATATCTGTGGCGATTTCAATCTCAGCATTCTTGACCTCGACAATTGAAAAGTCATATCGCTCTAAAGTTGTATTATACTTCTTGATCTGAGAGCGCATTTCGCTCGAATAGGATGCGAGTAAATCAAATTCTTGGTCGATCAGATCTTTTATGGATATAAACGTCTTCTCTGGTAACTCGTCAATATCAGTGATAACGACAGACTCATCTTCATTTGCCTTTAAATTTACATAGAGTTTAGAGTAGTCCGTTTCATGTTTCCCATCTCTCTTTATTTTTACTCCCTTCAGGCTTGCAAAAAGACTGGTTATCCGCTGTTGGCCGTCCAATACATAGGTAATAAACTCACCACCCCTGGGCTCTGGCAAATCAAGGTTTCCAATATTCCTGATGGACCTTAGTCTGTCATTGGTGCGCCAAAATATGAATGTTCCTATTGGATAATTCTTAAAAATACTATCGAGCAGCTTGGCTGAACTTTTTAAGTCCCAAACAAATTCTCGTTGAAATTGGGGGATTTTGACCTGTCCTTTTTCGATCTCACTAATGAGTTCACTATACTTATAATGATTTGGTGTCGTTGAGGCCATGGCGTCTCCTGATTGAATTAGGTTTTATGTTAACTCAAGTTTAGGAGGTGGCGAATCACTTTTGAGAAGGTATAGGCCTGCTGAGGCCTAACGATCGTATTTTCAGACCAATCTTTTAAGAATAACTCATTTTTCTTTCCGTACCGAAAAGGGGACCTTTTATATGGTGGCCTAAAATTTGTTCTTGTTTTGAGCATCCCGGACAAAACTTTCCGGGGCGATTATTTTGTGTCATTTGAGAAAACGTTTGGTGCCTCGGGGGAGAGTCGAACTCCCACATCCTTGCGGATACTGGATTTTGAGTCCTTTGCGTCTAGAGGGACGTTTATAAAGAGAGTGGGGAGTGGGTGAACGGTAAGCTTTTGAAATCACTTAACTTTGAAAAACTAGGTCTTTTCTTAAATCACCGAAATCTCAGAACTTCTTTGCGTTAAACCATCGTAGCTAAATCGTTGAAAATACGTTCAACCAACTAAGCGTTTGTTACTATGTTGTTACAAATTTGGAGCTGAAAATCTTGTTACAGTGGGATTTGTAACAAGATCTGAACAGAAAAGCTCTTCACGGCGAGGACCAGAACAAGTTAAGTGCACGTTGGACGCCCAGTGTTGCGCGAAAATCAGGTGAGTCGTCAGTCACTCCCGCTCCTAAACCAATCGCGACCACAGTTAACGGATTAAATTGATACCTCGTTCCTACCTCAACTAGTTGAACTTCACTGTCTTTTTGAGCTTCCTGCTCATAGAAGTAATCAGCTACGAACATGGTATCTGTACTAACCCTTAACTGATAACCAAGAATGCCAGTGAAACGCCCATCGCGTTCACCCATTTGGCGCTCATCATTGGCTGTCCAGTAAGCGTTGATGTGAATTCGGTGAAATGCAATAGAGACGGGAAGCGTTTTGGTTAATACAAGTTTCGCAGTGACATCAGTACCATCTATTCCCTTTCCCGTAGGAAATAGAGTAGATGCGCCCAGAGTTATTGCCGGTAATGTTAGAGTTTCCTGGTTTAAGTTATAAAGAACGCCAAGATCTATATTGCCGTTTTTTTCTTCAGATGAGTCTCCAAATCCTGTCGGTACTGCGACTTCAATCTGTCCATTTTGAATAAGGCCATACTCAAGCCTCGGAACAAGTTGAAAGTCATCTTTTCCATCAGGTGTGCGGTCATAGGTTAAAAAGCCATGAACCTCTCTATTTTTGTAGGAGGTGACATAAGCGTCCTCCACTTCCAATGGAATTCCATGCTCCAAATTTAGATGGTCGTGAGCCCAGGTGGGAATGCAAATTAATGTTATCAAGCTCGCAAAAATTTTCATTAGATCTTTTCTCCAGAATAGGGTTCAACATCAGCCTTTGACCCATACTTCGTCTTCCATTCTTTAAGCATGGCGTCTATCATTTTTTGAGGTGTGTTCCCTGCCTTCATGGCTTCTTTGTTCATTTTCATGTCTGGAATAATTTCCATTAAAGCATCATGGAGGGAGCCTGGATTTTCTCCCTTTTCAAGCCCTGGGGCCATTTTCTGTTTCATTACAGAAGAAACTTTTTCTTTTTGGTCAGCCGTAATGTTAGGGGCCATATGTGGAAGCATTTCTTCCATCATTTCTTTCATGATGGAACTCATTGAGCCTTCTACCGTTACCATCCAATTTTCTTCTTGAGTCGGATCGATTTTTTCCCTTGGAAGTGAAAACTTTCTAGCGAGATTTTCATCACCAGGCTGGTTCTTCATGGCGTTAATAACTCTTTCCAACTCCTTTTGCTTCTCTTTGGGAGACCATTTTGGATAAGTCATAATGTCATAGGCTATCCCATGAAGCATATGAAGATTATCGAAAATATTCGCTGACTCAGGGGAAAGCTTTGAATAAGTGGGCATCATTTCGCGACTTAAGAGCATTCGTTTAGGACGATCTTTTAGAAATGTTTCGATTAGGCTATCAGCCTTTTTTACCATTTCGTCTTGTTTGGGACCGTTTCCGCCCAAGATTTGGGCTTCATAAATAGCTGGATGCCACCAGTGGGCGACCCAGAAAAAACCATTTGTCTTAGGGAAGTGCGTTCTAAAGTAACTAAAATAGGGCTTCATCATGACGTCGGCTCGTCTCATAGTCACATCGAGTGGGGCAACGCTGCGTGGAATCTCAAAGTTTTCCAAATAATACTTAACTGAGCGATTTGTCCATTTTGCCTTATCCGCCATCGGAATATCTGCATCAGATAAAATGTCGTAAGTTTGTTCGTGATGCATATGAGTCCAGTCAATCGCACGAAACAATTGCCACACGAATTGTGAGCTAAGCGGTCCATAGGCCTCAGAGCTCGGGCCGTTGTTTGCACTCTTAGACAATGTCAATTCAACCATTCTTTGGTCAAATTCAGTATCTCGCTTTTCGCGCTCTGAAGGATCGGTCACATGAGCCAGATCGTGGGCACCACCATGAGCGGCATGAATTCCAGCCTGATGAGTCCAGGCGCCGTAATGACGACTGAAAAATTCCATTACATATGGACCTCTTAAGAAGGTGACCTCATCTCGTTGCGAGAGAGCGAACACCGTAGTGGAGATCAATAATAAGAGTAGAATCAAATTACGCACTTTTGCCCCCAAATAATGTTAATGCAGTTTTCCCATTTTTTACTGAAGTCATAGTTCCATAATTACGGAAGAGGTCACTGAATGAGTTTTAGCAAGCTTGTATTTTATGTTTTATTTTTGACTCAATTTAAAGGGCAATACTGAGCGCATATTTGAACCACGTGTTTAGCGATTAAGTAGTGATCGCTTCAGCTCAATGTGAGATTACATTCCTTTAAAGTAAAAACATTCAGGAGGAAGAACTATGGATTTACAATCTAACTTAGGTGCAACGGGAGAACTTCTTAAGAACGCATTTAAAGGCCTAACAGATGAAATGCAAATGTGCATTCAAAACTGTATGGTTTGTCATCAGATCTGCACTCAAATGATCACTCACTGTCTCGAAAAGGGTGGCCCTCATGCTGCTCCCGAGCACATCAAGACGCTGATTGATTGCGCTGAGATCTGCGCAACATCTGCAAACTTTATGGTGAGGAAATCAGACCTTCACTCATCTGCATGTAGAGCTTGCGCTGAGGCCTGCATTGCATGCGCCGAGAGTTGTGAGCAGATGGCTGATCAGGACGAAATGATGAAGTCTTGCGCGGATATTTGCAGACGCTGCGCTGAATCTTGCCAGAAAATGGCTACAAAGCACTAGGCTAGATTAAAGAAGTCTCCCGCCAATGCAATGTGGGCGGGAGACTTCTTTAAGAAGATATTTTTTAAGATAAATTCTTCGATTCTCTCAAGATAATAGGAATGCAAAACAGATAAAGTAGCGCTGCCATGATCCAAACCCCACCGGAAAGCTGGTTTGGAAGAGCGGAATAGGTGCTTGTTACTACAATTGGACCAGCAATGGTTGCAAGGCTCATAACACTCACTAATGTTCCTTGAAGCTCTCCTTGCTCTTGCTCAGGAACTTGTTTTGAAAGAAGAGATTGTAAAGATGGAAAAGCCACTCCTCCAATAGCGTGAGGAATAAGAATCGCAAACATCATCCATCCATTTGTTGCAAGTCCAAATAAAATGTAAGTTGTAAATTCAATCATCAGTCCGAGATTTAAAGCCCTTCGTTCGCCAAAATACTTTGTGATTGGCCCGGTAAGGAAGCCTTGTGAAAAAGCTAAAAGAAGCCCGTAGAAGGCAAAAGAGAGTCCAATTACTTTTACATCCCAGCCAAACTTACTTTGTCCATATATTGCCCACAGGCTATGAGGCACTTGGCCTGCAAGGTGAAGAATAAAGAAAACGCCAATAAGGGGGAGAAGTGTTTTTAAACTCCATGCCCATCTAAGGGAACGAACCGGATTTAGTTTAGAGAAACTAATATTTCTTCTTTGATCTTTAGGAAGAGATTCGGGAAGTACAAAGTATCCGAGAGCAAAGTTAATTCCGTTTAAAAGGGCTGCCAAAATAAAAGGATATTTTAAGGAAAGATCCCCTAAAACTCCTCCGAAGACTGGTCCGACAACAAACCCAAGCCCAAAGGCGGCATTCATTAACCCAAAACCTTTAGCGCGAGTGTCTTTTGTTGTTGTGTCTGCAATGTAAGATGTTGCAACGGCAATGTTTGCGCCGGTAATACCTGCGATAGCGCGGCTCACATAAAGAATCATAAGGTTCGGTGCAAACGCCATAATCACGTAATCAATGGCAGCACCGGCCAATGAAACAAGCAGCACTGGTTTTCTGCCAAATCTATCACTTAAGGCTCCAAGCATTGGTGAAAAGATAAACTGCATGAAAGCATAGATCGAAATGAAATAGCCGTAGTGATGAGCCACACTGACGGATTGATAAACTTCTCTCAATAAATCAGGAACGATAGGAATAATGAGGCCAATTCCTATGGCATCAAGAAAGACCGTCGCAAGAATAACAAAAAGAGGTCTAGACATTGAGGAAATGTTTAGCCAACACTTATTGCACTTTTACTTAAGCTCCAAGTAGAAATAATGCCTCCAAGCATAGCTCCAAAAAGCCATAAAACGCCAATTCCAAGTGTGACTTCTGCGCCAAGAATCATCATTACGGCAAGTGAGATAAAACTTAAAGAGAAGATTTGTAGAGGGCCATTCTTCCTTAAGACCATAAATTCTTCTCTGTTTAATAATGTCCAAGCTGCGACAACACTAAAGCCAACGAATATAACACCACACAAGGTCATACAAACAGAATGGCCAAAGCTCATAAAATACTCTGCCAAAGAAAGCTTAGTGTTGAAAGGATTAAGACCAAACTGATTACAAATGCTTAAAGAAAGAGTTCCAAAAACCGTGTGAATGCCTAAAAGCTTAAGGAACACAAGCCAAGGGGAAGGATTCATTAACTTTTCAGTTCGCATTAATATTTTTTGTGATAGCGCCTCCGGCACAGGAATTTCTTCTGCGGATACAAATTCATTAAATTCGTTAAGCCACTCTTTTTCTGTCATCTTTGACTTCATCTTAGTGATCTCCTTTCCCACCTACAGAGGCTTTAATTCTCTTTAGCCCTCGGCTGATCAATTGACGCACATTTTGCGGAGAGGTTTCGATTTCTTTGGCGATCCTTTCAAAGGACCAGTCACTTAAATATCTCAGCTCAATCGCTCTTTTTTGACTTTCAGGTAAAAGAGACAAAATATCTATAAGCTCATCTGTGCTTCCAAATTCTGGAATACTCAGCTCACCACTTAGGCTTAAAAAATCAGACGAGTTTGAATTTTCAGACACTTTAGTTTCTGCTCTTTTAAAATAATCGAAAAGAGTGTTCCTGGTAACAGTGAAAATCCATGGTAAGAACGGATACTGAGAGTCATACTTATCTCTTGCTTTGTGAAGGATTGCGAAAGTTTCCTGTAAAAGCTCTTGAGCGGTCTCTACACCGACTTTTTTCTTCAGGTATTCATAAATTTTACCTGAATGACGCTTAAAAAGAATCTCGAAAGCAAAATAATCGCCCATTTGATACAAGCTCATTAGCTCCTCATCTGAAAGGTTTCGTTTATCTCTATCTTGCATACAAGCTACCTTCTAATACGAGATTTCTCTTAAATTGTGACAAAAGCCTAAAAAATAAGCAAAAACTCAAATATTTCATGGATTTAAAGATCCTCATGTCACAAAAAGCATTTTAGCTCGTAATAAGGATCATGAAAGAGCTTATTTTAATTCTTTTTACCATATTCTTTGCCACCTCAGCCTTGGCGGAAACTCAGTCCTTAAGCCTAAAGGCCTTTATAGAGAAGGCTAAAGGCAGTAATTTAGATTTAAGCATCGCCTCTGCAAGGACTGAGCAGTCTGAAGCACAAGCTCAAGGGATTCGAATTCCACCTCCAATGGCAGGGGTGGGTCGAATGAATATGGAGAGAGGGGAGTCTGCCAATACTTGGCAGGTGAGCCAAACCATTCCTTTTCCGACAAAAATCACAAGTGACTATTCGGCAAGAAAACACGCTCTTAAGGCCCAAAAGATGGAAGAAAAAGCTTTAAGCCAAGAGGTTTTAGCCAATGCCAAGTACATCTATTTCTTGGTGTGGGCTGGGCAAAGGGAACTTGAACTTCTTAAAGAGAAAAAGAAGATGATCTCAAGTCACATCAACCTATCTCGGTCTATGTCACAGTTTGATACCTTTGGAAGAATTCATTTGTTAGAGGCTGAGTCACAACTGGACCAGATTGAAAATGAAGTAAAATCAGCGGAGCAAAGCCTTCGCGAGAGGCAAGCTTTGGCGGCTTCATTTTTAAATGAAAATCCAAAAGAGTTTATATTTCTGGCTTCTGAGCCAGAACTCTCTCAAACACCGGAGATTTCATCTATTGCTGAGACTCCTCAAATCAAGGCTATAAATCAAAGACTTAAAAGTTTTGAGTCTTTAGAGACAGCCGGAAAGTCTGAATGGCTTCCTGATTTTACAGTGAGCTATTCCCACATGGAAGAGTCAGCGATGTTTCCAGAAAATAATCAGGTGATGGTTGGAGTGACTTTACCTTTTGTTTATTTTTGGCAGCCTAATGCAAGCTCCAAAGAGGCTTCCGCTCAGAGACTTGAGGCCGAATTAAAGCTCACTCAAGCTAAAAGAAATATTATGACTGAAAAGGTTAACTTAGAAAAAGCTTTTGAAACATTGAAATTCCAGATCACGAACTTAAATGAAAAAATTCTTCCAAGTGCAATGAAGCGCCAAAAGCTGTTTAAGAATGTAGCTCCAAGAGATTTAAGCTCTCTTCAAGCGCATTTGAACACGATGATCTCTGTTCCTGACATTGGTCTTCAAATTCTTTCTCTCAGATCGAAGTATGAACAGGCTGTAACAAGCTTAGCTAAATATGAAACACAAAATGAAGGTGAGAAATGAGTCGGAAAGTTATCGTATCCTTACTCCTGTTGGCTCTTGTTTCAATGGGTTTCGTCATCATTCAGTCTTTTAAGAACTCAGCGCCCGGTGAGCCAGAAGCAGGACACGTTCATAATGAGGAGACGGTTTATACTTGCCCCATGCATCCAGAGATTAGACAAAATGAGCCCGGAAGCTGCCCGATTTGTCACATGAAGCTTGTGAAAGTCGAAAACAATAAAAATCAAAAATCTGATTCACCTAAATCTCAGGTCAGTCTGAACGTCTCTCCTTATCAGGCAGATCTTATTGGAATAAAACCTGTTGAAGTAAAAGTTGAAAATGTAAGCCATCTCATTCCTGTCTCTGGAAGAATACTTTCCTCATCAGCGGTGGCTCTTCAAGTTTATCAAAGTGATCTAAGATATATAAAACCGGGAGTTCAATTTCAGGGCCAGGGGGAAATTTATCCTGAAGATGCTATTTCAGGAAGGATTTCATCGGTAGATAATATTGTTGATCCAAATAGCAGAACGGTTCGTGTGCTTGGGCAAATTCGTGGAAAACCTAGAGGACTTCTTCCAGAGGCAAGCTTTACAGGCCAAGTGGAAGTTGATCTTGGTGAGAAGCTTGTTATCCCTGAAGACGCGGTTCTTTTTACGGGTCTTGGAAGCTTTGCTTATATTTATGAAGAAGATGCCCTCACTCCTAAGAAAATCACTTTAGGTCCAAAGGTAGGTAACTCCTATATAGTTACTGAAGGATTAAAAGCGGGCGATATAATCAGCTCAGGTCCGAATTTCTTAATTGATTCTGAAGCAAAAATTAGGGGCTTAAATGATCAAAGCCATCATTGAGTTTTCGGCTCATAATCGCTTTCTTGTTATTTCTATTACGGCTTTAATGGCTGTGATTGGGGTTTTTAGCTTAAAAAATATTCCCCTTGATGCGATTCCTGATCTTTCAGACACCCAAGTGATTATTTATTCAAGATGGGATAGATCGCCTGATATTATTGAGAATCAGGTCACTTACCCAATTGTTTCTTCTATGCTTGGGGCTCCAAAAGTAAAATCCGTTCGCGGTTCTTCTGATTATGGATATTCCTATGTTTATGTGATCTTTGAGGATGGGACAGATCTTTACTGGGCGAGAAGTCGTGTTTTAGAAAGCCTCAATCGAATTACCTCTCAGCTTCCAGAAGGTGTGAAGACTGAAATTGGCCCGGATGCCACCAGTGTGGGCTGGGTTTATCAATATATTCTTAAAGACACTTCCGGCAAACACACGGCAGCGGATTTAAGATCCCTTCAAGATTGGCTCATAAAATTTCAGCTTCAAAGTGTGTCAGGAGTCTCTGAGGTGGCTTCCATTGGCGGCTTTGTAAAGCAATACCAAGTCAAAGTCGATCCAACAAAGCTTAAGCTTTTTAATTTATCTATTAAACAAGTGATGGACGCTGTAAGGGAAACCAACCAGGAGACGGGTGGTCGAACCATTGAGTTTTCCGGTGCTGAGGCGATGATTAGAAGTCGGGCTCTGGTCGAAAAGACAGAAGATATTGAAAATGCAGTTGTCGCTTATGATCCAACAAGCCGTGCACCTATCTTAGTTAAGCAAGTGGCCACGGTTAGCATCGGTGCTGAAATGAGAAGGGGAATCACAGACTTTAATGGTCTTGGCGATGTGGTCGGTGGCATTGTGGTCATGCGCCAAGGGGAAGATGCTCCAACGGTGATTAATAATGTGAAGGAAAAGATTAAGGAGATTGAAAGGTACTTACCTGAGGGTGTAAGCATTGAATCTGTTTATGACCGATCAGATCTTATTGAAAGGGCCATAGACACTTTAACTGGCACTTTGATTGAAGAGTTAATTATTGTCAGTCTTATTATTCTTTTGTTTTTGTGGCATGTGCCCTCGGCTGTTGTTCCCATTATAACTATTCCCATCTCTGTGCTTTTAGCCTTTATTCCACTTTATCTGATCGGGCAGAGTTCAAACATCATGTCTTTGGCTGGAATTGCAATATCCATTGGCGTTTTAGTGGATGGAGCCATTGTTGAAGTTGAAAATGCCTATAGAAAAATTCAGCACTGGGATGAAGGGGGTAGAAAAGAAGATTTCTTTAAAGTTCGCCTTGAAGCTCTTAAAGAAGTTGGACCTTCGGTTTTCTTCTCACTTCTTGTGATCGCTGTGGCCTTTATTCCAGTCTTTACACTGATTGATCAAGAGGGGCGTTTATTTAGACCTCTTGCACTTTCAAAGACGTTCACTATGGCGATTGCTGCAATCTTAGCTGTCACTTTTGATCCAGCCATGAGAATGCTCTTTGCCAGAATTGAACCGTATAATACGAAGTATGCTTGGCTCAATAAGCTTGGAAATACTTTTCTTATTGGAACCTATTATAAAGAGGAAAGGCACCCTATAAGCAGACAGCTTTTTAGGCTTTATACACCTGCTATTGAGTGGGTGCTTAAGTTTAAAAAGATCACATTGGCTTTTGCTTTTGCCGGAGTCCTTTCCATCTTCCCAGCCTTCATGATCCTTGGCTCTGAATTTATGCCAACCCTTCATGAGGGAAGTCTTTTGTATATGCCAACGGCACTTCCGGGAATATCCGTTAGTGAGGCGCAACGGCTATTAACTGTTCAAGGAAGAATCTTAAAAGAGTTTCCAGAAGTGGACACTGTTTTCGGAAAAGCAGGAAGGGCTGAGACCTCCACTGATACAGCTCCTTTAAGCATGATTGAAACAACTATTGTTTTAAAGCCGAAGAGTGAGTGGAGAACTACCCAGAGGTGGTATTCTTTCCTACCGGATTGGATGGAGTCTCCTTTTACAAGAATTTGGCCTAAAACAATCAGCGAAGAACAGCTTATTGATGAGATGAATGAATCTTTAAGTTTTATTGGTATGCCAAACATTTGGACCATGCCGATCAAGAACCGAATAGATATGTTGTCCACTGGGATTCGAAGTGCGGTCGGTATAAAGATTTTTGGACCTGATTTAGAAACCATTCAAGAAATTGGACAAAACATTGAAAGTGAAATTAAAAAGCTTGATGGCACAAGGTCTGTGGTGGCGGAAAGAATTGCCAGTGGTTATTTCTTGGACATTGATTTTGACCGGGAAAAACTAAAGCTCTATGGGCTTTCGGTTAAAGAGGCGCAAGACCAAGCGATGGCGGCCATTGGTGGAGAAAATGTCTCCCAAGTTTTGGCTACCCGAGAAAGATATCCCATTCAAGTTCGTCTGGCCCCTGCTTTTAGGCAGGATAAGGAAATTATTGAAAGAGTTCTGATCATGTCTCCCACAGGAGCACAAATTCCTTTAAATTCTATTGCAAAGGTTCATATTAAGAATGGCCCTGGAATGATTCGTGATGAAAATGCCTCGCTAGTTGGCTACGTCTATATTGATGTGGACATTCAAGAAACAGACATTGGCTCTTATGTGGAGCGCGCAAAAAATATAATTGATCAAAATATCAAAGTTCCAGAAGGCTATATCGTTCAGTGGAGTGGTCAATTTGAAAACATGGCCAGAGTGAAGGAGAGATTAAAGTTTATTATTCCATTAACTTTAATCCTCATTTTATATCTGCTTTATTTTAACACTCAAAGCTGGGTAAAAACCGGAATCATTCTGCTTGCCGTTCCTTTCTCACTCATTGGCGCAGTTTGGATCTTGGTTTTTTTAGGATACAACATGTCCATTGCGACTTGGGTGGGAATGATTGCACTTCTTGGACTTGATGCGGAAACGGGCGTGTTTATGCTGATGTATTTGGATCTTGCTTATCAAGATCGAAAGAAAGCTGGGAAGCTTAAAACAAGACTTGATTTAAAAGAAGCTGTTATTGAAGGAGCCGTTCACAGGGTTCGTCCTAAACTTATGACCGTTGCAGCCCTGTTTATGGGTCTCATTCCTATTATGTGGTCGATAGGTGCTGGAAGTGACGTGATGAAAAGAATTGCCGCTCCTATGATTGGCGGGCTGTTCACTTCGTTTTTACTAGAGCTTCTTATTTATCCAGTTATTTTTTATATGTGGAAAGAAAGAAAACTTTTTAAACAGGCAATGACGCCTAAAATTTAAAGGAGAAAGTGTATGAAAAAATTAATTCTGATATTGGCCTCTCTAGGCTTTATAAGCACCTCGTTTGCTCATAATCATGAGGAGAAAAATCATGAAGGTGAGAAAGTTGTAAAGGTTGAAATCAACGAAGATGGATTTAAGCCTGAAATGATTAAGGCGAAAAAGGGAGAAGAGTTGGTTTTAATGGTAACAAGAACCACAGATAAAACCTGCATGAAAGAGCTTAAAAAAACGAATGGCTCTGGTGAGGTAAAGCTTCCCCTCAATAAAGAAGTTAAGTTTGAGGTTGGAAAGCTTGAAAAGTCTGGTGAGATTCAAATCCTTTGCGGAATGGATATGAAAGCTGGAGTAGTTCAGGTTCTTTAATAAATGTTTTTTAAATCAGGAGTCAGGTTATGGAAAATCATTCAAGTTGTTGTCACATTTCTCACGGCAAAGACCATGAAAAAACAGTGAAAGATCCTGTGTGTGGAATGGATGTTGATCCAAAAAACGCTAAGGGTGGAAGCACTGTTTATAAGGACAAAGAGTATTTTTTCTGTAGTTCTAAATGCCTTGATAAATTTTCAAATGATCCTGAAAAGTATTTGAATCCAAAACCAGCTCCAACATTAAAGGACGTCCAAGTTGAGTACACTTGTCCCATGCACCCCGAGATCAGGCAAATGGGACCTGGAAACTGCCCCATTTGCGGGATGGCTTTAGAGCCCGCTGAATTTTCCTTAGATATAGAGGAAGATAAAACAGAACTTAATGACATGACCAAGCGTTTTTGGGTTAGCGTTGTTCTTTGTGTTCCTCTTCTTATAATTACAATGGGAGGGCGTCACTTTTTAACCGAGATGGTTTCGGGGAGGCTTTTAAGTTATCTGGAGGTGATCTTAGCAAGCCCTGTGGTTTTATGGGCAGGATTTCCTTTCTTTGAGCGCTTTTATCAGTCTTTAAAAAATAAAAACCTTAATATGTTCACACTCATCGGTGTGGGAGTTGGGGTTGCTTATATCTATAGTCTTATCGGAGTGTTCTTTCCCGGACTTTTTCCAGCTTCCTTTAAAGATTCTGCTGGCGAAGTAGGTCTTTATTTCGAGGCCGCAGCAGTGATTGTAACCCTTGTTCTTTTAGGACAAGTCTTAGAGCTTAAAGCCCGAAGTCAAACGGGGTCGGCAATCAAAGCTTTACTTGGTTTGGCTGCAAAAACAGCCAGAAAAATTCTAGATAGTGGGGACGAGATAGATATTTCCATTGATGATATTGCAGTTGGCGACAAATTAAGGGTCAGACCTGGAGAAAAAATCCCTATTGATGGAAAAGTGATTCAAGGAAAGTCATCTGTTGATGAGTCGATGATCACTGGTGAGCCAATTCCTGTGGAAAAGGAAGACGGAAGCTTAGTTGTTGGTGCGACGATCAATGGAACAGGAAGCCTGATTATTAGCGCTGAGAAAATCGGTAAAGACACTCTACTTTCTCAAATAGTTAAGATGGTGAGTGAGGCTCAAAGAAGTAGAGCTCCTATTCAAAAACTTGCGGACCTTGTGGCTTCGTACTTTGTTCCCGCAGTGATTTTGATTTCGATTTTGACTTTCTTTGTCTGGTATCTCTTTGGGCCAGAGCCGAGCCTTGTTTACGGTGTCATTAATGCTGTTGCGGTTTTAATTATTGCTTGTCCGTGTGCTTTAGGTCTTGCCACACCTATGTCCATTATGGTTGCCACGGGAAAGGCAGCTGGTCTTGGCGTTCTTTTTAAGAATGCAGAAGCCATAGAGCAGATGGAAAATGTAGACACCCTTGTTGTAGATAAAACAGGGACTTTGACTGAAGGTAAGCCAAAGCTTGTTTCAGTGATTTCTCTTTCAGATCTAAAAGAAGCAGATGTTCTCGAATTTGCTGCAAGCCTTGAAGTAGGAAGCGAGCATCCTCTGGCTGAGGCTATCTTAGAGGGTGCTAAAAGTAAAAGTGTAGAGCTTAAGGAAGTCAGTCATTTTTCTTCCATCACTGGAAAAGGGGTGGAAGGAGAAATTAATGGACAAAAGGTTCTTCTCGGAAATAAAGCTTTATTTAGTCCTGAAGCTTTTTCTGATTCAAAAATCGAAAGGCAAGCAGACCTCTTAAGAGCTGAAGGACAAACGGCTATGTTTGTCGGATCAAGCGGTAAAATTTTTGGAATCATAGGTGTTGCTGATCCAATAAAGAAATCCTCGAAAGAAGCCATTCAAAGACTAAGAAGTGATGGTGTCCGAGTAATTATGCTGACTGGTGATAATAAAAAAACGGCCCAAGCCGTAGCTAGAAAAATTCAAGTGGATGATGTGATCGCAGATGTGTTACCGGATCAAAAGGCTGATGTGATTAAGAGGCTTCAAAGTGAGGGTCGATTTGTCGCAATGGCAGGAGACGGCATTAACGATGCCCCAGCACTCGCTCAAGCTCAAGTTGGCATTGCCATGGGAACTGGAACAGATGTGGCCATGGAAAGTGCCGGAGTCACTCTTGTTAAGGGAGACTTAAAAGGGATTGTTAGAGCAAGAGAAATCAGTCAGATGACCATTAAGAACATTAAGCAGAATTTATTCTTTGCCTTTGTTTATAACGGTCTTGGTGTTCCTATTGCCGCAGGAGTTCTTTATCCGTTCTTTGGGGTTCTTTTAAGTCCTATGTTTGCAGCCGCAGCCATGAGTTTAAGCTCAGTCTCGGTGATTGCTAATGCTTTGAGGCTGGGAGTGAAGAAGCAGTGGAGAGTTTGAGACTTCTTATTTTAACTCTCTGTCTGGTTATTGTTTCGACTCAGAGTTTAGGGCATAAAGGAATTGATCATAGTCAGGATGAATCCAATCGAATTTTGGATGATACTAATGAGGAAGACCTCAAAGAGATTAATCGGCTCTATTTAATAGAGGTTAAGCCTATTTTTGAAAATAACTGTCTTGATTGTCATGGCTCCTCAAAGATGCCTTGGTATCACTATCTCCCAATTGCTAATGGCATTATGGATAGTGATGTTAAAGAGGCTAAGAAGCATTTAGATATGAGGAATGATTTTCCATTCGCAGGACATGGAACGCCAAAAGAGGATCTTCTGGCCATTCAGGAATCTATAAAAAATGGCGAGATGCCACCTTTAAGATACAAAGTAATGCATTGGTCTTCTGGTTTATCAGAAAAAGAACAACAAATGGTTGAAAACTGGATCAATGAAAGCCTTAAAATTTTAAACAACTCTAAAGGGAAAAATCAGTGAGATTTTCTATAACGGCCAGGAAGTGGCATAAGTGGCTTGCGCTTGTTGTTGGTATTCAGCTTCTTTTTTGGACGGTGAGTGGTTTTTTCATGAGCTTTGTGCCAATTGAAAAAATCAGAAGTGAGCATCTTCTTGAAAAAGCGCCTCAAACGATATTAAAAAGCAGTGATGCTTTTCTTACTCCTCAAAATGTTGTCTCTCGGTTTAGTGACAAAAAAATATTAGAGATGAAGCTAAAGTATCTCTTAGACATTCCAGTTTATGAGGTCGTTTTTGGTTCTAAGGATAGCGTTTTAATAAACGCTATCTCAGGTGAGAGCCTTTCTCCTATCTCTCAAGAATTAATTGTAAAGATAGCTCAATCTCGAATTAATCTTCCAATTAAAAGCGCTAAACTAATCAAAGAGAGTATCACTGAGGTGAGAGGCCGAACCCCTGTGTGGCGAGTAGATTTTGATAACTCAGAAGGCACGACTCTTTTTATTGCTCCAGAAACAGGTCAGCTTTTAGGACTTACAAGTACACTTTGGAGGGTCTATGATTTCTTGTGGATGCTTCATATTATGGATTATTCTGAAAGGGAAAACTTTAATAACTGGTGGCTCGTTATGGCGGCGTTTCTTGCCTTACTTGTGAGTCTGACTGGAATATGCCTCTTTTTCTACTCGTTTCGGAAAAGAGATTTCATGTTTTTTAAGAAGCACTAATTTTCTTTTATGTGGTTCTTTCTTTTAAGATTCTTCCTTGAGTGGCGTGCGACTCCCGAATAGTTTGCTTAGTCCCTTGAATCGAAAGAGGATTCCATTTCACCCAAGGATTAAAGCTTCCGTACTGATCTCGAACCTGACCCAGTGGTAGACTTGAGAAAATTAGAAGAAGCCCACTTGCACCAGTACCCCATTCAGCTAGAGAGGAGCTTCCATCCGTCAACCAAGGCGCAATTAAAAGCCAAATGCCGAGAGCTAAATTTAAGAATCGAGCAGGTCTTGCTATCTCTGCAAAGGAAGTGGCTGCGATAGTGACCACTAAGGCGCCAGCAATATGACTGTTATCAGATAAAAATCCATTCATTTGAAAAATGGAAGGCGCAAACATAAGCCAAATCCCAATCACAAGGCTTAAAATCAACCCCCAGTTATTAGAAAAGCCCCAAACCATTGCCGGGACACTCCAAGAGGATTTTCGATCTTTCCTTGGCTCATCAGATGAGCCTTTAGGATTTCCGCCATGCCAAAAGGTGCGCCAAACTGATTTTCCTTCTTTTCTGCTTTGATTTAAAAACTGAATCATAGCTATGACTTCATCTAAGGCCAGTGGAACCATTAGAAGCATGGCCGCGGCGGCAGCAAGGCAAAGTGTGCACCAAAATCCAACGACAACTGGCTGCATGATCACAAGTACAATACTTGTAATCCCTAAAGGAATCACAGCCACACCAAAGATGGCCACCATCCAGGGCATGGTTCTCCAGCGTCTTTCATCTCCCATAAAGGTTGAAAGCACCTCAATTAAATAGGTTGCAGCACCAAGTCCCGCATCAGAAATAGGAAAAGCTTTTGACACACTAGAGTTTAAAACATTCTCAGATCCCACGCCAAAAAATGGGTCCCAAATATGATCAATATGGCCAAGCTGGTAAGAAGCCATTGGTCTTGCGAGAAAATAGCCAATAAGCCCTAAAGCAATCAGCGGAGCCCTTTGCACCCATGTGGAGGGGTTATAAGACCATCCAGGCGGAATATCTGGTCCTGGCATTTTCATACTCATGGGAATGACAAAAGAAAAGGCGATGAGAAATGTTCCAATAAGAGTGTCATTAACGAAAACAGCAGCACTGGTTGTCCAAAAGACAAGTGGTGCTAGGAGAAGCCAAACTCCAACAAAGGCGTTGGCATAAGTGATCCAGGCATATTTTGGAGCAGAAAGAGAGATAATGGCAATAGTTAGCGCAATAACTCCCGAAACGAGATCGCTGATGAGCATCGCTCTTGTGTCATAGGAAAAAATACTCCATGAGGTCAAAAGCCAAACCGCTAAGACGATAATTACCGGCTGCACCCATCTATACATAGATGGGTGTTTAAGCATCATGCTGCCTGGATCTTCTATGTATTGCTGATCGTTGTGGCTCATCTGCATTTGATCCATCATCTTGCTTAGTGGGAATGGGCGCGGCTTCGGCGTATTAGAAAGTAAGAGAGAGCAACTAGAGCGGCAATAACACTAAGAATAAGTAAGCCCATTAAGATCATTCCTCCCCATCCCATTGCGCCGCACATGGGACAAGACATATTGCCACTCATCATTCCTTGAGCATGAGCCTCATTGGTCATGAATAATGTTCCAATAACAAAACTAACTAACGGAATCAGACGGTTTGTGAATAGTCGAAAAAGTTCCATTTTTTTCTCCAAAGCCTAATAAAATTATTAACTAGAAAATATTTTAATTCAGATGGTTGAAAATAGTCTTGTTGGTAGTTTCTATCCTTTGTGAGAAAACCAGCACATTCGCGTAAACAGCCGCTATTGCATTGGCGAGAGTAAAATCTTAATCTGGATTTGTAACAAGATTTGCTTATTTATTACGCCTCTCAAACATCGTAGGATAGGGCATGACCACAGCTGCTAAAGAAGCTTTCTATAATGAGATTACAAAAGGCAAAGAGCTTTTCGGTAGGGGTAAGCTGAGTGAGGCTTATTCACACTTTGAAAGGGCTCACATCGTTGGTCAGCGAAGCGTTGTCCTGCATACAATCTCCCACTACTGGTTTCTTAGGGTGGGATTAACAAAAAGAGATTTCCGTGAGATATCGGGACAGCTTGTTAGATTGCCTTTGGGTATTCTTGGCTCAATGTTGGGAGTTGTCCCGGAAGGGAATACGGGCGGTTCAAACGTGTCTCTTCTCGCGTCGCTCCCAACTCCAGAAGATCTAAAGCCTATTTTAGAATCAAAAAGTTAAATTTTAATAGCGTGGAATTTTGACCAGAGCAGTGGGGCAAAATGGTACACGTGGGAAAGCTGGGGAGATCGAAACTATAATCTCTTATATTTGGAGTGGCACGAAGCCTGCTATGAACTCCCTTCAAATCTAAAAAATTTAAGGGGAGTAAAATTTTGAAAGTTCTTTACAGCTTCAAAACTAGAAAAATAGGTTTGCTTTGTCTTTTTATTTGTAAGTACTCCGATTAACAGTTGGTCCGGCACAACATCGCCTACGGCTGCTCCTGAGACGGGACCAGACTTTACAGACGATTTCAAAGTTATGATTGAAGGCCATCCGCCAATAACCAATATAAAGGCACTAAATCAATCTTTTAACTCTTCTCAAGTGGCGATTGAGCCATGGTCGGATTCTTATTGGCCTCATTACAGAGGACTTATTGCCACCAGGTTTTCAGATCCAAGGCTTCCTGATACAAAGTCATGGCCCACTCATCATAACTTTTATCTCTCCCACTCGGCAGAATCGTACATTAACTCTGGAAGAGTAAATCAACTCTCACCGGCCGAAAAATATGATCTTTTAATAGGGGATAGAAATTGGACTTTAACTAAACACATGTGGGCGCTTGGAAGAGGGTACATGAACCAATACAACTTTGTTCCAACCTGGGTGGGGATATGCCAAGGTTGGGGTGCGGCCTCACAAATCGGGCTTCCCTCTCCTGAAATGGAGATTACGGTTATGGATGTTAATCAAACCACTTCTATTAAATTTAACCGATTCGATATTACGGCCCTTGTTTCTTATCTTTGGGCAAAACCTCAAGGCGAAGATCGCTTTACAGGGCGAAGATGCCGAAATCCAAATAATAAAGACGAAAATGGAAGGGTTCTTGATGGAGCTTGCTTTGATAATAATCCAATGACTTGGCATTTGGCCGTAGTGAACCGTGTTGGAGCGTTAAAGAAAGCCTTTGTTATGGATATAGAATCTCAAGCTGAAGTTTGGAATTACGTGATTGATAGCTATAATATCAACTATTTCAACCCGGCCTCTATGGAATTTTCATCTGTACTGGAAGATTCAATCATTTCAGTGGAGACATTTCCGAGTGACCCGTTTAAATCCTATAGAGGTCCTGAGACAAAATACATAGTTGGCGTAATGATGGATGTTTTTTATCCAGGTGCAGTCTCACCTCATTCTGGAATGCCTTCAAAGCAGCTTTTGGAATCAAAGCGATTTGTCTATGACCTTGAGCTTGATTCAAATTTTGAAGTGGTGGGAGGAGAGTGGCACTCTGAAGATCATTCTGATTTTATATGGCTTTATCCAGAAGTTTATAATCCCTTTCTTTTTCCCGATCAAATAATTCAAATTGATCCAAATCCAGAGGCTCCTCCTGTAGATCAAGCTTTGGCGGAAAAAGCCAGAGCAAGCTCTCAAAGAGGGCGAGTGCTTGAGGAGATTGTCTATAAACTCCTTCTTAAAAGCGTAACTACTCAATAGAAAGGATACTCTTACTTTGAAATCTTTAAGATGGAGACTGCTCCACGAAAGACCACAATACTTATTAGTGTGCCAATAATTAGATCTGGCATTGCTGAGTTGAAAAAATAGACCAAAACGCCCGCTAAAATTACTCCAAAATTAGCAATCACATCATTTGCAGAAAAAATCCAACTTGCTTTCATGTGTACTCCGCCTTCACGGTGATGAGAGATAAGCCAAAGGCAAGTGATGTTTGCTAGGAGAGCGACCATTGAAACCCCAATCATAAAGGCTCCTTCGGGCTCACTTCCATATATAAATCTTCGAATCACTTCAAAGAGAACGCCCAGGGCCAAGATCATTTGGGCATAACCACTTAGGCGTGCGGCTCTTTGTTTAGCTTTTAAGCCTCTACCAACAGCATAAAGACTAATTCCATATACTCCTGCATCAGCAAGCATGTCTAACGAGTCAGCAATTAGGCCCGTTGACTGAGCAATTAGACCTAAGGTGATTTCAGAGAGGAACATGAAACCATTAATTGCTAAAAGTATTTTTAACACGCGTTTTTCTTTTGGATCTTCTTTGGAATCCTTCTGATCTGGATCTAATTCAAGGTCCACGTCAGAAGTTTCCACAATGCTGGCCCCAAAATTTAAAGGTAAGAGCTTGGATAAAATCTTTTCAGCACTTCCATCATGGATCACACTAAGAGAACGTTGATTTAAATTAAACTCAAGGGCTTTCACTTGTTCACTTCTCTCAAGAGCCAAGCGAACCATTTGTTCTTCAGAAGGGCAGTCCATTTTAGGCACAGCGAATACAGTTTTTTTAAATAAATTCATGCTTAAACCTTAGCTCCAACACAGCAGCGTCCATTTTCTCGAATTTTCATTCTCTCATTAAATCGCATCAAATCATTGGCATGTTCATTTTCTAAATCTGGAAGTTTTTGAAGGGTTTTAAAAAGTGATCTTAATATAGGATTTGAGGTAAAAAGGCGATGGTAAACCCAGCGTCCTTCTTTTTCTGTAGAAATCAGCCCAGCTTGTCTAAGGGTTTTCATGTGCCTTGAAAGTTTATATTCAGGAATAAGAAGACTATTCGCTAGCTCGCAGGAGCAAGCCTCCTCTTTTGTGACCACTAAAAGGCGAATAATTCTAAGTCGTAAAGGGTCAGACAGCGCCTGGAACACTGTTTCAAATGGAGCCGATTCTATATTCATGTAGACAGCCTAGCATAGTTGCACTAACTTGCAACTATGCGGATGGTTCTTTGCTGGCTATTAACACTGATAAGTTTTTGGGGCTCGTTTGCGTGCGCAGACCATGTCTCTCAAGCACTTTCTTTAAGCGAGAGTGTTATTGCTGTACAAGAATCTTGCCCAGAATTTCTAAATGATATCGACAAGATTGAACATTCCATTCCTTCACATAGTCAGGACCAAGACAATAAAGAGTGTTCGGATTGCTGTCTCGGATGCTGTCACCATATTCTTATAACCGCTATTTCTGCTCCTGTGATCTCAGAAATAAATGAGGTTAAGAAAAGCAATTTTTCTTTTTCCTATCTCAACATTGATCTTGAGGGGCCTTTCGACCCTCCTAAGATAAACGCCCTTCCTTCTTAAAAATCCGCGAAAACTGCATTTAAATTTTATTAAACTGATTGGTGTAATATGAACTATTTACTCTTTAGTTTTTTACCGCTCTTGGTGGGCGTGGCTAAAGCTTCAGAAATACATGGGCATGAAAAAGGCATCGTAATTGAGCACTCAGAGGCAGGCGAGCATATTCATGGCTCGCACATTGAGTGTCCACTTCCTAAAGTATCAAATGATGTGGTTCAGTGCGCGAAAGAAGAGCATCCCTTAGTCAAAAGGGCAAAACTCAAGGCCCAAGCGAGTGAAACCTTAACTGGTGTTGCGCGACAGATCCCCAATCCTAATTTAGATGTGAGAAGCGGATTTGGAAATTCTTCGAGTAACCGCTCAGAAACCGAAGTTTCCCTTGTTCAATCCTTTGAACTTGGTGGAAAGCGTTCAGCTCGTATTCATTTGGCGGAAGCGGAACAAAATCAGACGGTTGCAAATTTAAAGGCAGTTCAGGCCGACATCATTATCGAGACGATTGTTAAGCTTCACCGTATAAGGCAGCTTGAAAGAGAAAGGGAGATTTTAGAAAGTACAGTCAACGCGCTAACACTTATCATTTCTCAGCAGCGCTCAAGACCAGCTCTATCTCCAGAAGGAAAAGCTTCACTTTCTGTTTATAAGATGGCTCTAGCAGATGCCAAGGTGAAACAAAGTGAACTCTTTGAAGAGGAAAGAGCGATAGAGCATTATTTTCATGTTTCAACTGGCCATTCGCTTGAAGAATTAAAAAAGGTTCTGCCTGAGGCTCCCAAAGTATTTCCCCAAATAGGTGAGGCTCCGAAAGAAGTTAATTCTCCCGATGTTTTAAGGGTGATAGCTGAAAAGAAATCAGCATTGGCAGAGCTTGATGCAGCCCAGGCAAAGTCATGGCCTACTTTAAGTATTGGACCATCAGCGATTTTTGAAGAAAGTGACTTAGGATCCGAGAGTCTTTTTGGATTTAAGCTCATGATGAATCTTCCTGTTTTCCAGGCCAATGGTGCTGGGCGTGCTCACGCCCTCAGAGGTGTTGAGAGAAGTGATCACTTAATTGAAATTGTTAGAGCTGAGGAAGCTCATGAAAGGGCTGAACAACTTCGAGTTTATAAAAGTGCTGTAGAGGTTTTGAAAGAAGCCCCTACTATTTCTGAGATTAAAAAGAGTCATCAAGAAAATGAATCTCTCGCAAAAAGAGGTTTGATTTCAGCCTCTTTATTAATCGAATCTCATAGACAACGCATGGATCTTATTAAGGGTCTTTTTGGACGGGAGCTTAAAGCCATCGAAGCTCTTTGGGAAATTCGTAAGTTTGATGGCGATATCTTTGAGGAGACATTATGAATTTATTTTTTATGAGACTGGGTTTCATTATCTCTGTTTTGTTGCCATTAACCGTGATGGCATCTGGAGCGCATGAAGCGCCTGAAGGCGCTAACTTTGGCCCAGGGATGGCCGTTACAGATTTTAATGAAGAAGATGGTTTTAAAATGTCTGAGAAAGCGCTTGAAAATCTTGAGATTAATTTTCAAGTGGTTAAAGGCAATGGCCCATGGAAAGTCCCTGAATCAGCAATAATGCATTTGAAACAATCGACCGGAGTCTATCGACGATATAATGGATGGATTTCTTTTATTTTAGTGACCGTTTTAGAAAAATCAAATGGCCAAGTCACAATTAAATCCCAAGACCTACAAAGTGAAGATGAGCTGGCGGTTTCAGGAGTGACTTTTCTTCGTATGACTGATGCGGATTTAAGCTCAAAGACGGTTGATAGTTGCGCACACTAAAATATAAGAAAAGAGATGATTTATGATATCAAAATTAGTTAGCTTCTCTATCACTTACCGCTGGCTTGTTATTTTAATGACCGGACTCATGGGTATAGCTGGATGGTATAGTTTTCAGAGTCTACCTATAGATGCTGTTCCTGACATCACCAATATTCAGGTTCAGGTCAACACTCAAGTTGAAGCTTTAGGACCAGAAGAAATTGAGAGAAGAATTACATTTCCGATTGAAACCACACTCAATGGAATTCCGGGAGTAACACAAGTCAGATCAATCACTCGGTTTGGGCTTTCACAGGTGACTGTGGTTTTTGAAGATGGCACTGACATTTATAGAGCCCGCCAACTTGTCTCTGAAAGGCTTCAAGGAATTTCTGATCAGCTCCCAATAGGTGCAAAAACACGACTTGGGCCAGTTACAAGCGGTCTTGGCGAAATTTATCATTATGTCTTAGAGGCAAAGGAGCCAGCTAAGGGAGAGGAGCGAATAAAGCAACTCTCAGAGATTCGAGCACTTCAGGATTGGTATGTGAAACCTAGGCTTTTAACAGTTAAAGGTGTGGCTGAGGTCAATACAATCGGGGGGCATGAGCGCCAATACCTTATTGAACCTGATCCTCAAAAACTTAAAAACTTAGGTCTTCATTTTAGTGATATTGAAGAAGCGATTAGAAATGCAAATCAGAATGTGGGTGGTGGATATATTGAACAAACGGGAGATCAATTTCTCGTTCAAGGCCATGGGCTTTTTACTTCTTTAGACGATATTCGAGACGTTTCCATTAAAGTGCTTGAAAATGGAAGGCCTATCTCAATTAGTGATATTGCAAAAGTATCCATTGGAAAAGAGTTAAGGACAGGAGCAGCTCTTTATAACGGAAAAGAGGTTGTTCTTGGTACAGTCCTTATGCTGCTTAATGAAAACAGTCGTGCAGTCTCGCTAAGAGTTGAAGAGCAAATCGGTGAAATAAAGAAGAATCTTCCCGAAGACTATAAGATCGAGACTGTTTATAATAGATCTGTTTTGGTTAATGAGACAATTAAAACAGTTGAGCATAACTTAATCTTAGGTGCCATTCTTGTTATCGTTGTTTTATTCTTACTTGTTGGAAATTTGCGGGCGGCGCTAATTACCGCCATTGTTATACCTCTTTCTCTTCTTTTTACATTTATCCTAATGAGGCGCTTTGAAATTTCAGGAAATCTTGTAAGTCTTGGAGCTTTGGATTTTGGAATTATTGTTGATGGTGCGGTTATTGTTCTTGATAACTGTGTCCGCCACATTCATGACAAAACTAAAACTCTTAGAAGGTCTTTAACTTCTATAGAACTGAAGGAAAGCATTCATGATGCAACAGTTGAGATCAGGAAGTCGGCTGGTTTTGGAGAGCTTGTAATTATTGTGGTCTTTTTGCCTGTCTTTGCCTTCGTAGGAATTGAGGGAAAGATGTTTATTCCGATGGCCTCGACCTTTATTTTCGCCATATTGGGAGCAATTTTTCTTTCTTTTACATTTGTTCCAGCGCTTGCAAGCCTTATTTTAACGGGAAGGGTTAAAGATAAAGAGCCTTGGATCATGAGAAAAATTTCTCAAGCCTATGAGCCGATATTGATTTTTAGCCTCAATAAAAGGCGAGCCGTTATTGGACTCGCCATTGCTTCAGTCTTAGCTGGAGTTTTTCTCTTTACTCGCCTTGGAGGTGAATTTCTTCCTCAATTAGATGAGGGTTCCATTGCCATTCAATTCATTAGACCTGTCTCTGTGGGGCTTTCTCACTCAGTTTCTCTTGAAGAAAAATCTCAAGAGGTGATCAAAAAGTTTCCAGAGGTAAGTCACGTGTTCACTCGAATTGGTACGGCTGAGATTTCTATGGACCCTATGGGGGTTAATATTGCAGATACCTTTTTGATGCTTAAGCCTCATGAGGAGTGGCCTGAGATTAATGGAGAGCGCCGAAGCAAAGAAGAGTTAATAGAGGCGATAGTTAAGGAGCTAGAAGCCACCTCTCCGGGGCAAAGAATTTTAGTTAGTCAGCCCATTCAACTCCGTTTTAACGAATTAATGGAGGGAACAAGGGCAGATGTATCTCTTAAATTATTCGGGGATGATCAAGAGCTTCTGACAGAAACAGCTGAAAAAATCGTTGAGATCATAGAGAAAGTGCCTGGCTCAGGAGACGTGGAGCTGGAAGCAAAGGGCATGATGACGATTCTTGATGTTAGACCAAAAAAGGATGTCTTAAAACAAATGGGCGTTTCTTCCAAAGAAGTTTTAGAGGCCGTAGGAGTTGGAGTTGGCGGAGATGAAGTGGGAACCTTTTATGAGGGAATGCGAAGGTACCCTATAGTTGTAAGACTAAGTGATGAGGATAGATCAGACATTGAAGTACTAAAAAACCTTCCAATTGGAGTGGCCGGAGCAACGATGGTTCCCTTAGAGAGAGTTGCGGATATAAAATTTAGAGATACTTATAGCTCATTTAGCCGTGAGCAAGCAAAGAGAAGAATTGCGGTACTTATTAATCCAAGAGGTCGCGATACAGAATCTTTTGTCGAGGAAGCGAAAGTCAAAGTCGCTTCAGAAATTGAACTTCCTCCAGGATACTATATGGAATGGGGCGGAAACTTTAAGAACTTAGAACAGGCGAAAAAGCGCTTGATGCTTCTTGGGCCGTTAGCTCTTCTTTTGGTTTTGTTAATGATCTATGCGGCATTTAGAAATATTCTTGAAACCCTACTTATCTTTCTTTGTGTGCCGCTATCTCTCGTCGGTGGAGTTATAGCTCTTATGATTAAAGACATTCCTTTTAGTGTGTCCGCAGGAGTGGGATTTATCGCGCTCTCTGGTATCGCAGTATTAAATGGAGTTGTTTTAGTGAGCTATTTTAATGACCTTAAGAAAAAGGGTCTGTCCGGCCAAGAGTTGGTTCGTAAAGGGACTAGACTTCGCTTGCGTCCTGTTTTAATGACTGCACTTGTCGATGTGTTTGGATTTTTGCCAATGGCTATGGCAACCGGAATGGGTTCCGAGGTGCAGGAGCCACTAGCTACTGTTGTTATTGGAGGAATTCTTTCCTCAACGGCTTTAACTTTAATTATCTTGCCAGTGCTTTACTTTACACTTGAGAGACAGATTAATAAATATGATCATCAAGTCGTTTAAATTTGGACTTTGAATTAATAACGAAGGAGAGAAAAAATGTATATAAGAAGAAATATTTTAATTTCAACGGCGGCATTATCACTTTTTGGGAGTCAGGCTTTGTTTGCTCAATCAAATAGTAATAGTGAATCAAGTAAGACTGTGAAGACATCGCAAGCTGAGGAAAAACCATCTCGCAGAAAGAAGGCGGAGATGTGTGGCGAGTGCGGAAAACCTGAAACTGAGTGTGAATGTCATGGTCATAAAGAAGATAAGAGCGGTGAGAAAAAAGAAAAAGAATAATTTAAGTTTTAAGGCGCGATAGTTGTTCTATGGCCCATTGTCTATTGAGAATGGGCCTGGCTTCGACGAATTAAAAAGATAGTCAGCGCAATTAGAGCGCAGATAGCACTAATAATCAGTGACCGTATCCCTGATTTAGTACCAACTTGAGAGGTAGAAATTGCGTGTCAAACA
>CAZWVK010000024.1:0-27668 GCA_964636785.1 uncultured Pseudobdellovibrionaceae bacterium
AATCGGGCTGAGCCTCAATAACTTGATCTAAAACGCCCGCAAACTCTTTGCCAGAGGCCGTATCGTAAAAATCGGCCGTTCTTTGCTGTAATTCCTGTGACCACTGCGCTTGATCCAAGTTCTTACATCCAGAGACAAAAGCTAGTGAATCAACGAAATGTCCTTGGCCCATTGCAACCTCTCGTTTTATTTCGCCAAGATTTTGCTCAATAAATTCTTCACGCATTTGCTTGGTGATGTACATATCCAGCATCGAGCACTCACCCCACGATGAGGAGTACTGAACCGTTGAGAGCATTTGGCCTGTAAACACACCCGGGTCCATAGAGCTGGTCGTCTTTTCGATTGAAGATCCAGTGGTGGAACTCACAGCGCCATGCTTTTGAGTGTTTGCACCCCAAGTGTTTCCAAGGAGTTCGTACTTTCTTAGCCATCCATCTTTATAAATCATCTTGGCACACGTGTAAGCATCCGCCATCGCAAGCTGTGGCAACAATAAAGCAGTAAGCACAATCATTAAACTTTTCATAATTCTCACTCACCTTGGTTATTAGGATTGGTATTTAAGTCCTTAGGTTTGCATTCTGAAATTTTGTGGTCAAATTATTTTGGTTAAGTTGAATTTCCTGGACCTCAAACCTAAGATTATGGTCGTGAACAATCAAAACATAAATGCAAAATGGCTTTTACTTGCTGCACTTTTTCTTCTGCCAATGAAGATCTTGGCAAACTCGAATCGATCTCATTTGGCTTACTCGAAAAGCTGGCTCAATTTGCTCTATTATCAAAAGACGTCTTCAGGCTTTGAAAGTCTTGTGAAAAAGCCGCAGTTCTTTATAAGTTATTCTGGAAAAACAGATCCACTGGGCGAGATGAAAGAAACGATTGAAGTATTCCAAAAGAAACTGCCCGTTTCAGATTCCCACCCCCAATGCCTTTTCCCATCTCGCTATTTGTTTTTAAAAAAGCATTTCAATCTCGAGGCTGAGATTCGTTGCGAAAAATTCTCACAGTGGACCGAGCACTATCGACCAGAAAAACTCCTACTTGTTTATGCCTCTCAGTACCTTTCAAATCCTGCTTCCGTATTTGGCCACTCCTTTCTTCTTCTTCCTTCTCCAAAGCAGACAAAGGGCTTTTGGCTGAGCTTCAATTACGCTGCATCCATTCCAGTAAATACCAGTGGTGTCGGCTATATTTATGGCGGTTTAACCGGTGGGTTTCAGGGTGATTATTCGACTCTTCCCTACTATCAGCGCCTGTTTCAATACGGGAGCGTAGAAAACCGCGAGCTCTGGCATTATGAAGTTTTGCTGAGTTCTGAGGAGCTGACTTTCTTTCTCGCTCATTTATGGGAACTCGTCCATGCCGCTGATTTCACATATTACTTTTTAGATGAAAACTGCGCTGGGATCTTACTCAGAACTTTTGCTGCGATCTTGCCAGATATGGAGGATCAATCAGCACTACCCGTCTATGTTCATCCCATTGAAGTCATTCACCGCTTGGATCAGAAAGGTCGTCTTGGAAAGGTCGATCTTGTGCCTTCTCAGGGAAATATTTTGCGAGCGTCTCTTGATCGCTTAAGTTCAGATGAAAAGCAGACCGTACATCGGGTGATTAAAAATCCGCCACAATCACATATTGAACTCAATCAAAAAGCCAGTGAAGCGCTGATTCACTATACTGCTTATAAAAGTCACCAAAACCAAGGCGTTTTGCCAGAAGAGTTGAAAAGTCTTGAGCGAACGGCTCATATTGAACGATCGCGCTTTTCAACTCCACCATTTGAGTTTCCCAAAGAAAGCCTACTCAGCTCAGCTCCTCATCTGGCCCATTACTCAAAGATGGCAGAAGTGGGTGGCTCTTATTTGAATCAGTCTTTGGCTCTGGATTTTGGTTTTCGCTTCGCTATTCATGATCTTTTAGATCCGGATGCAGGATTTATAAAAAACTCTGCGGTTGAGGGTGGGCGACTTAAACTCAGTGCCACAGAGAACTCCTTATGGCTTCAGGAATTCACTATTGCCCACATCGACAACTATCAGCCTCTTTATAAGTTCGATCCGAAAGCCTCATGGCGTATAAAGGCTTCGTTCAAAGAAAATCTCTTAACCGAGTCTAAGAGTGATCTTTTTTTTGATCTTCATTCTGCGTATGGAATGAGTGTTGAGGTCTTTAATCAGTATTTTTACGCTCATTTAGCAAGTGATCTCAATTTGGGAGAACATCTTGAGCAAGCGACCTTTGAATTGGGGCCTGAGCTGGGAGCGATTTTTCAGTTTGGTGATACGAAGGGATATATTGCCGCACAAATGGGATTGGGACCGTTTGAAAATTCTGACACAGAGTTTGTCAAACTTCGCTCTGGTCTTAGCCATCGCTTAAACAAAAGGCTTAATTTGACAGCTCAAACACAATGGGTCGAGCTTCCTCAGAAAAACTTCAATGGATATCGAAACAGCATTGCTGTGAGGTATTATTTTTAAAAAGTCGGGACCTTTCTCTAAGTCGTTAACATGATTCTGATAGAGTCTTGTCATTGGATTTGATAGGGTGGATGTCGAAAATATTTAAAATGGCTTGAACGAGGGTCCACGCATGAAAGTTCCAATGAAGTATTATTCGAGTGCCGATCTAAAAATCCCAAAACTTGGAATGGGCACCTGGCAACTCGAGGGGTTCAATTGTTCTGACATTGTCGCCAAAGGGCTCGATATGGGTTATCGCTTGATTGATACCGCCCAGATTTATCACAACGAGGAATACGTCGGTGAAGGCATTGAGCGCTCTGGAATTGATCGCTCCGAGATTTTTTTAGTGAATAAAGTTTGGCGCGAAAACCTAAGTCGTGAAGATGTGATCAACTCCACTCGTGAAAGCCTAGATAAATTAAAAACAGATTATGTGGACTTGATGTTGATTCACTGGCCTAACGACTCCATTGCGCTGGATGAAACATTAATGGGTATGGAAGAACTTTTAAACGAAGGGATGGTTCAAAATTTTGGTGTGAGCAATTTCCCTTTGGCACTGCTGGATCAAACAGAAGAAATTGCGCCCGACTTTGTCTGCAATCAGGTCGAGTATCATCCCTTCCTTTCGCAAGAGCCTATTCTAGAATGGCTTAAGAAAAATAATAAATTTATGATGGCGTACTCTCCCCTTGCCCGCGGACAGGTCTTTAAAGATGAAGTCATTCAGAAGATTGCGCATAAGCATGCGGTTTCTGAAGCACAAGTCGTTTTGGCTTGGCTTATTGAAAAAGAAAGCATTGTCGCCATTCCAAAAGCGAGCTCCGAAGATCATTTGATGAGAAATCTTGAGAGTCTTTTGATTAAGCTTGATAAAGAGGATTTAGAGAAAATTGAAAGTTTAAAATATTACAATCGGCGCGTGATCAATCCGGAGTTCTCACCGAAATGGGATCAAGCGCCTTCTCCAGTTTAAATTTTAAATTGTCCTTCAATGGCTTTCTTCATTGAGTCCAGTGGTAAAGCTCCCATCGCAAGAGCGGGCTCTTCCCCTTTTTGAATGAAGAAGGTCGCAGGAACTCCTTTTGTTCCAAACAGAGCTGGAATTTCTGGAGATGAATCGGTGTCGATTTTATAAACTTTGATTTTTCCTTCATACTCTTCGCTGATTTGCTCAAGAACGGGAGCGAACATTCGGCACGGTCCACACCAGCTTGCGGTTAGATTTAAGATGATCGGCGTATCTCCTTGAAAGTCCCACTGCTCGCCTTTGCTATAATCAAAGATCTTTTCTCTAAACTGTTCGCTATTGATAAACTCAACCATTCACTCCCCCTTCACGAAAAATAAAAAACACGGCTCCAAGAAGACATAGCCCTGCGCCTAAATAATTCCAAGTGGGTTTTATTCCCATGTAAAAGAATGCAAAACCAGCAAAAACCATAAGAGTTATGACTTCTTGAATAATTTTGAGCTGAGGGAGCGTATAGACCAAAGAGCCTATGCGATTGCCTGGGACCATAAAACAATACTCAAAAAACGCAATGCCCCAGCTGACAAAGATTACCATCCAGAGTGGCTTTAGACTCATATTTTTGAGATGGCCATACCACGCAAAAGTCATAAATACGTTAGAGATCGTCAAGAGAAGGATTGGCAAAACGGCTTTTATAATCATATTCTTAGCGTGCCAAAGAAGGAGAAAAAAGTGAAAGCAATACTTTTTGCCTTAGTGTTTTTGCTCGCAAGTTGCGCCTCTTCGCCAACCGGCAGAAAGCAACTTACACTTCTTCCAGCCAGTCAGATGGATCAAATGGGTGATCAAGCTTTTGGGGAACTGAAGGGTCAAGGTAAAGTGTCAAAAGACCCTGCACAAAACCAATACGTTCAATGCATCACCTCAAAACTCTTAAAAGAGATGGGTGAAGATCCCAAGGAATGGGAGATGCTTGTATTTGAGGATGAAAGCCCCAATGCCTTTGCACTCCCTGGAAAGAATATGGGCGTACATACTGGAATGATCAAGATGGTTCAAAATCAGCATCAGCTCGCAGCGGTGATTGGTCATGAGATTGGCCATGTGCTTGCGAATCATGGAAATGAGCGAATGTCGCAAGGACTTCTTGCTCAGGCCGGTCTTACGGCCGCCGATCTTTATTTGGGTCGGGACTCGCAGAGTGATCAATTGATTGTTGCGGCTCTTGGCATTGGTGCACAGTTTGGAGTTTTACTTCCATTTAGTCGCAAACAGGAAACCGAGTCGGATCGATTGGGATTGGAATACATGGCCAAGGCTGGCTTTGATCCAAGAGAAGCACCAAAGCTTTGGATGCTCATGAATGAGAAAGCTGGAGGAGGAAGTCCTCCTGAGTTTTTATCCACTCACCCCTCTCCCTCGTCCAGAATCAAAGATTTATCGAAACGAGCACCGGATTATATGCCGATTTATGAAGCTGTTTCGAACAAACCCAATTGTAAAATTTAAAACTTTAAGAACATAGGACTGCCTAAACAGCAGTCCTATGTTTTGATTACTAATTCTTCCAAGGTTTGGAAGTGTTTATGGAATCAGACATCACTTCAGAAGATTCCCGTTTATTCTTCTGATCCGTATAACTGCCCTCTTCCTCTTCTCCAAGCTCAACAGGGTTTTCATTGTCAGCCACCCGGCGTGCCGGTTGGCCATATTCCAAATTCTTGGCCCGTCGCTTTTCCTTAGATGAATTAGCCATAAACAAACCTATCTGCTGCGCGCGTTTTGCTTGTTGCTGCTTTGTGAGCGAGTTCCAGATTGATTCGAAGATGCGCGCCCTTCGGACTCTTGATTCAATTTTGAGCGGTTTTGTTTATCTTGTCCTTGTTGCTGTTTTCTTTGTTGTGGCATTGGAAACCTCCTACAGGTTCATAAAAAAAGCCCAGAATTGGGCTTTAAACTTTCGACGATAAAAGCATTACACCTCGATTGAAGATGAGTTTCGTCGAAACTGTGAAAGGAATGTTTTATTATCTTAAAAGTCTGAGGACGAGATAAATTGGCAGATGGCTCGGGTGTGAAGGCGAAGTGACTGCTTAATTGCACTCGGCTGAAGATCAGGTCGGTTTTTGCGAATCGTTTCAATTTTAGAAGTTGAACAGATCAAACACCAATGAAAAAGATGGGCAAAGATCGCATTCATCGCAAAGCGAAGCTTCTCTTCCGGGATGTCTTTTCCGAGCTGCTTCTTTAAAATTTCTAAAATCTTAGGAGATCCCGGTGGTCCCATGCGTGCTTCAATGGCAGCTTTGAGCTCCCCTTCTGGGTCAGGCACTCCGTCAGTGAGCAGTATTCTAAAGCTCGTCCTTACGGCCTCTTTTTCTTTCATAAAGTGGTCATAGCACTCGGAAACCAAATCTTCCAAATTATCCGTACGATCAGCAATTTCATTGATCATAAGCTCTGCAACATTATGAGAATCATTCACAACCGCCCAAAAGAGATTGTGCTTGCTTCCAAAATGATAGTTGATCGCCGCGACGTTCACATCTGAGGCATGGGCAATATCTCGGACTGACGTTCCATTGAAACCAAATTTAGAAAACAACTCGAGCGCCACCTTTAATATCTTATCTTTGGTTTCAGTCCGTTCCATCTCGCTCATGACGATTTTCTCCCCAAAACGAAGCGGCGCGCTCTTTCGAAATACCAATAAACAATAGGGGTAAATAAGAACGTATAGAAAATGGACGCCGCCACCCCACCAATGATGACCAACCCCATCGATGCTTTTGCCAAGTCCGGAGACCAGGTTTGCGGAAGAGCTCCTGCAATAATCGCAATCGAGGTCATAAGAACGGCTCTAAATTTATCCTCTGTCCCTCGCCACAAAGCTTTTTGAATATCTGTTTCTCCCGCCTTAGTGACGACTTCCGTTTGATCCAGAATTAAAATCGCATTGTTAACAACAAGTCCAACGAGCATCACGATTCCAAGCATCGATGCGATATTGATTGAGGAATTAAAGAAGAACAAAAGGATAAATACCCCGCCCATCGATGTCAGAATCGATGAGGAAATTGTAAATGGATGAACAAAGGAATTTAGAATCGCCGCCAAAAGCATAAAGGTTAGAATAATGGCTAAGCCAAAGGCTTTTCCAATTTCCTGACCCGCTTCACTTTGATTTTCAGCATTTCCAACAAACTTAAAGGCATATCCCTTAGGAAGCTCAAGTTCATTATTGATCTTTTCCGTCAATTCCGCTTGGACCACACCCGCCGTGGATTTTGAAAGATAAGCGTTCAGCTGAATGATTCGGTTTCGATCCCTTCTCCAAAGAGTAGGAATCGCATTGGTTCGTATCACCTGACCAAGCTCTGAAAGCGAAACCAATCCAAACTGAGTTAAGATACTGATATTTTCAAACGCTTCTTGAGAAGCTTTGTAATCCTGATTGAGTTCGATTCGGATGTCATACTCTTCTCCACCCTCTTTAAAGACCAAGGTGTCATCACCAAATATGGATGCGCGAATAGCTGTTCCGATTTGAGCCCCGCCCACCCCATACTGCTGAAGTTTTCTTAAGTCGGGTATGAATTGAAGCTCTTCTTTTGGACTCTTGTAAGATGATGTGATCGAGCGAAAGTAGCCCGACTCCCGCATAATCTTTTGAATGTTTTGAGAGATTTCAATCATCTTTGAATACTCAGGCCCAGTCACGTCGATTGAGATATCGGCCTGCCCACCGCCGCCGCCTTCTCCACGTTTAAATTCCACTTCCACATTTGGAATTTTCGCGATGATCGGAGTGAATTGGTTGATCAAATCAACGTCACTGCGCTCTCGTTCTGCATTAGGTGTCAAATTCAGAATAATCCGCCCGTTTTCCGTTCCTTGATCTCCCAATACTGTAAAGACGTTTTTAATTTCTGGAGTGTCTTTAACAATGTTTTCCACTTCTTTAGCGACACGGCTTGTTTCCCAAATCGTTGATCCCTGAGGAAGGGTGAGTGCGATTTCGACCCGGTCCTCATCGGAAGTCGGGATAAATTCATTTCCGACATAAGGCACAACAGAAAAACTGGCGACAATGGTCCCTAGGATCCCCAAGCACCAAAGCTTAGGGAATCGAAACATCAAATTAAAAAGCCTTTGATATTCGCCCAAGAGAAAGGCCATTGCTTTTTCAACATATCGAACAAAGATGTTCTGCTTTTTCTTTTCATGCTCATTGATGGGCTTTAACAAGAGACCGCACATCATTGGAGTCAGCGTAAAAGAAGCTAAAATAGAGAAAAGGGTCGCATAGACGACAGTCATTCCAAACTGAAGCATGAACTGACCAATGATTCCGCCCATAAAAGCGATCGGCGTAAACACAACAAGATTTGTTCCCGATGCTGCAAAAACGGGAACGACCACATCTTTTGTTCCATCAATTGCCGCTTGCTTTGGATCTTTGCCCATCTGCAAGTGGGTCATCACACTTTCAATGATCACAATCGCGTTTGCAATCAGGGTTCCCAGAGCGGTTGCCGCTGCAAGAAGAGTGATAAAATTGATCGTAAAGTTTGAAAAGTCCATCAATAGAAATGCAGAAATAATGGAAGATGGAATCACAACCGATGCGATAATTGTTGTTCTCAGATTTCCCGAGAAAAGAAATAGAATCAAAACTGTAAGAAAGATTCCAAGAATGATACTGATTACGGTTCCTCGAGTTTCCGATACGATAAAGCGAGAGGTGTCGTTACCAACCTCTAAAACCATGCCTTCAGGAAGGGTTTCTTGAAGCTCGGGTATGAGATTGACCACTCCCTGAGCCACATTGACCTCGTTACCATCAGAAACTTTACGCACCAAAAAACCAACAACGGCTTTGCCATTGAATCTTGTTATGCGCTCGACCTTTTTGCTGCCATCATAGACTTTTGCAATATCACCAAGAAGAAAGCGCGACCCGTCTGACGACGTCAGTGGAAGATTGCGAATCTGATTTATATTTAGAAACTCGCCAACATACCTCACAGACAAAGAGCTTTTTTCGCGATCAATATTTCCGCCTGGAATATTGATGTTTTGCCTACGCATGGCTTCAACGACATCACCAATTCCGATATAGCGCTCTTTCATTAGATCCGGATCAAGTTCCACACGAATTTCGCGCTCTTCACCACCAAATATATCGACAGCTCCAACACCGGCCACACGAGTGAACTGGCTTTTTAGCTTTTTATCGGCATATTCAAAAAGATCTCTTGGGGTATGAACATCACTTGAAAGCACTAAGGCCACAACGGCTTTTGAAAACGGATCCACACGCGCAACGATCGGACGATCAATTCCATCTGGAAACTCGTTGATGATGGCATCAACCTTATCCTTCACTTCCGAAGCCTTGACGTTGACATCCGCGGATAAGTTGAACTCAATCAGGGTATAGCCAAAGTTTTCAAAAGAGCGGCTGTCTATTTTCTTGATCTCAGAGATCTCAACCACCGCATCTTCCACTTTTTTAATGATCTGGGTTTCGACCTCCTCTGGCGAAGCCCCTGGGTAAGTGACGTTAACAACGACAAGAGGAAAATCAATTCTTGGCGATTGCTCCACATTCAAATTGAAATAGGAAACAAACCCCAAAAGAACAAAAACTAAAATGAAGACGATGGTTGTGGCCGGTCTTCTTACAAATGCTTCAATCATTCAGCTACCTCACGAATTCTCAGTTTTGCACCGTCTTCAAGAATCTTCTGTCCATTCGAAACAACACGATCACCTATTTTAAGTCCGCTTTGGACCTCAATTCGATCGTGTCCTAAAGTTCCAATTTTAATCTTGGTGGGATAGGCCTTGCCGTCCTTTTCAACCCACACATAACTCTCGCCTTGATCACCGATGGTATTGTCCAATGCCTCCATTGGAACAGAAATCGCGTTCTTTAAAACCTCAGTGACAATGTCGACAGCCTGTATAGTTTGGCCTGAAGTTGTTAAGGGTTTGTTTAAAGAAATCACGCCTTTATAAAGTCCGTTTTCAATCGAAGGAGTGGAGGAAACGGACAGCACTTTTCCAATGGGCTCTTCATCTTCAAGTCCGAAAACGATTTGACCTGGTTTTACCTTTTGAATCTGTTTACGACTCAACCAGAACGACACTCGATCTTTTGCGCCATAATCATGAATAACCGTCACCCGAGTTGAATCATAAATCTCATCGGCTTTGACAACTTCAATATCGACTGGAATCCCGTGAAGAGCGATTTCTCTTGGAATTGTAATTTCCTCTTTGGCACGATCTGCAAGCACTTCTGATTTCTTCCATTGAATCGCAATCCCTAGGAAAACAAGTGTAAGAATATAAATAACGATTCGTTTTCTATCTAATGTCTTCAATGAAGGCCCCCAGTTTTGCTGGCTGTTAAATTCTGAATCTCAGCTTCGGTCGAATGTATCTGAAAGAGATTAAGCGCAAGGCCCAAGCGAGCTTGAGTGAGTGCCGCCTCGGTTTGATTGAGCTCCGTGATGGAAGCTTGACCTGTTCGAAATCGGCGCTGTGAAATTTCAAAAGATTTTTCCGCAAGACTTACCGCTTCTTTTGCAGATGGGTGGCTTTCAAGAAGAGATCGATAGGTTTCAAAACTTCGCTTTAGACCTAATGTTAAAGCTTCACGCCCTTGCTTAAGACCAAGCTCAGCAATCATTCGATCGCTGATCGCTTGATGATATCTGGCACGCCCCTGTCCCCCATCCCAAATATTCCAAGTCAGCGCAACTCCACCGAATGCAGAGCTATAAAGATCCCCTGATCTCAATGGATCTGGAGAAGCTCCCGAATAATTATAGGTTCCAAAAACACCAAGTGTAGGAAGATTTGAGGCTTTGTGAACTCGGGCAACCTCACTACTAAACTGAATATTCTGTCTTAAGAGTTCAAGTCTCGGTTGAGTAGATTCCAAATCACTTAAGATTTTTTCTTCATTCACTGGAGAAAATTCTGTTTTAAAACTGGTCGTCAGCTTTAGCTCTTTTAAATCCTCGCGCCCAATCACTTGCGCAAGATTTAAAACAGCCTGTTGATATTCTGCTTTAGCTTGATTCACCTGGGGAATTCTCAATGCAACGTCAGATCGAAGTCGCACAAGATCACCTTGAGGGGGCCGTCCCCCTGCAAATTTGTTTTGAAGAATTCGTAGGTTCTCTTTGGCATTGTCTAAGGTCTGCGTGGCGATCTTTAACTGATTCTCCGAGAGCAATACTGTGTAATAGGCGACAGAGGTTAAATAAGTGACTTCATTTTCAGTCAGCTCTTTTTCCAGCTCACCAATTTTAAGACCCGCTTTTGCCGCTTTCAAAGCACCAGCCACTCTTCCAAAGGCCCAAAGAGTTTGATTCACGGTCACACCAGATTGAAGCTGATAAGAAATGGGAACGGTGTTGCCAAAGAAAACGGGTTCTTTAAAGTACTTCTGCCAAGAAGCTTCGGCGGAAATTTGAGGAAGTACGCTACCTAAAGCTTCCCGGTACTGGCCTTGACGTTTTTCCATCTCAGCCAATTTGATATGAAGGTCTTCGCTATTGGATTTTGCCAGCTCAATGGCTTTTGCCAGCGTGAGTCCCGAGGAGATATCTATTTCTTCTTGTGAGAATGCTTGAGAGCTCAAAACGAACAGACTGACTAAAATCCACTTCACCATTTCACGGTCCTTCCGACACATAATTCAAACGTTCGTTTAAACTAGCAGAACCGGGAACCAGGTCGCAAGATTTTTTTCAAACCGGTGTTTAAATAACCGTACCTTATTGAATTCTTAGTGCTTATTTGGACGTCTTGGCCGTACCATCCAGAAACATACTGGTGATCTGCTCGGCTATGACTTCTTTAAAATCTTTATTTTCAGCTGTGTGGCCAAAATGCACTCGCCCCAACTCCTCGTTTCTTTTTACGTCCTCAATGAGGGTAAAAATAAATCGAGCCAAGAGCTTTGGGTCACAGCTTTCTCTTACAAACCCTAGGTTTTTGGAAGTTTCAAAGAAACTAACAACTTCAAAGACCATGGGTCTTAGGGTGTCCGAAAAAATCTGGTGCATGATTTCATTGGTCTCTTTGGATTCCCTATAAACGATTTCATAGGTGTACGGGTTTTCAAAAAGACAATAAATCATTTCATCCACAAAAAGATGAACTCGAGTTTTATAGTCGTCATAGCTTTGAGGCGTCCTTAAAGTGCGCTCAATAATTTCCATTTTTTCGTTTTGAAAAAATTCAAAACAAGCCCGGTAAAGATCATCTTTCTTTGTGAAATAGGAATTGAAAGTTTCAGAATCCACTTGGGCATTTTCGCGAATTCTTTTTAGATCCGCGGACTTATACCCATTTTCAGCGAACTCTTTGATTGCAATTTCGACAATCTTCTTTCGCAACGGCATTATTTTCTCCGATCCATCTGGTCTCACACTTAGTCAGGAGAATTCTATTTGTACAAATCAATTTTTCTTAAACCACACACTTACCCATTCTACGTGGGAAGAGTGAGGAAACTGATCCACCAATGAAAGCTCTATTAAATTAAAACCAAGATGATTTAAGCGCTGAGCATCATTTAAAAGACTTTCCGTAAAGCAGGACACATAAACCAAAGCCTTTGGAGCCAATCGACCAGACTCCATAAAGTCCAAAAGCTTCATCAAACCGGATCGCGGGGGGTCCGCAAGAAGACCATAGCTTTGATCCTTTGGAAGTTCATTTATTAAAGATTCAATCTGTCGTTCTGATTTTAAGTCGACTCTTTTTAATTGCACGTTCCTAATCGACTGATTGTCTAATCCCTCGCTCAAACCCTGGACTGCGACAGGATCATTTTCAAAGGCTAAGACTTGTTTCGCGACTTGAGAGAGAGGATAAGTAAAATTCCCACCGCCACAAAAAGCTTCCAACCAGAACGTTGTATTCGATTCAGCCGCAAGTGAACTCACCTGTGCCATCACCTCTTGAACGAGAACGCGATTGGCTTTTAATCCGGACTGAGAAAACCCGCCAATCGCACTATAGATCGGATAAGTCCTTCCCTTTAAATCCCAGGTCTGAAACCACGGCCTAAGCTCGACTTCTTTTCTTAGACGAGGGCGTCCATCCTCATCAAAATAAAGGGGCTTTTTCCTCTGCCCTATTTCAACGATGGCCTGATCAGAAAGCCATTTTAAATATTCGCGCTCCTCAAAGAGTTTTTTGACATCTTCATTTGAGAAATCCAGCCAAACTCCACGCTCGCTATTCGGTGAAACTCTCAATCGAACAGAGCCCATCTCAATATCCGGAAGCCGAGTGCGAAAAACTTGAAACCATTTTTCCAGTGGCTCACTCATCATCGGACATTCATGAAGATCAATCAGCTCCCGTTCAGAGAGCTTTAGATCCACGCCAGAGGTTTTCAAATTCCAAAGTCCGACTTCGGCTTTACCTTGAGAGGATCGTTTGATGGTGAGGTCCACACGATCGCGAAGTCTTTGTAAACCTGGTGTTAAGATGCGAATCCGATGCGGTGGGAAAAGCGCGCTAACCTTCTTAAGTTTTTCTTTACCTTGTGCATCCGAGGGCACCGCAATCCAGGGGCAACCCCCGCATAAACCACCGTATTTACAAGAGATTTCACTATGTAATTCTGACAAGGGCTAGCTCCGTTTTGGCTCCAAAAAAGAGCATCACTTTACACCAAAATGACGGAATTGGTCCCTATAACGTTTTCATTTGCATTTGAGACCACCGAGACGTTGGCTTAGGGATTGCTCATGTATAAATGTGCGGAACGTATGTTGATGTTGAACGTTGTTTGTATTTAAAGCTTCTTGAGACCACTGACACTTGGCGCTTTCCCCTCCCCCCCCCGAAAGTGAAGGCAAAAAAGCCATCTTAAAGCCAGGTGTCAGCCCTCAAGAGGTGATGAAGATTCCTCTCCCTCACTCACCGGAAAAAGCTGAATATTCAATTGAAAAACCCGATCCCCTTTGGACTGTTCGCGCTTCACCATAATATCTTTCATCCAACGCTTACGGAATTGTCTGAGCTCAAATTTAAGCTGTTCGAACTCTGTTTCCGTCAGGGCCACGGTCATCGCTCCAAACTCTCGATCCTGTGGTGGATCCTGCGCTAAGGATTCAAGACCAAGATAGATCAGCTCGGATTGGATTTTTCGAACCAAATCGACAGGCACATTTTCTGAGCCGGACATAAGAAGTCGGCCCTTTTGTAAATGCCCCTCTGGGCTCACAGAGAGCTCACCAGACTCCATCAGCTTATCAAGAGAGCGCTTAACCACTTCCGGCTTTGCTTTACGTCTCAGGTGTGAATAAAGCGATTCAAAGTCCGCAGAGACATTTTTTTGATCGGTCAGCGCATGAAGAACCCACGCCACCCAGCTTGGAACTTTATCCCAGGTGTCTTGGTTGATCTCACCTTTTTTGAGTTTCTGACCAACACGAAGATCACTCAATTCCTTTAACTTTTGATTTCGCTCCAAAGGATTTTCAGTTTGAGTGAATCGAACAAGCGCAACAAATTCATCCGTTTCATTTTTTGTTAAACCAATGGCCTTCGCAAATTTCTTAGCCATGGCATCTGAGAGATTTCTTTTTCCCTCAATGACGAGCTTTAAGTAATTCGGCGAGCGAATGTCTGCCGCCGCCGAAAACATAGCATAAGAATAAGGTCTGCGATCGTTTCTAGTCTGATCACGACGGTGCTCGAAATAATCTTTTAGAAAGAGTCGGTAATCTGTATAGGATCCGAGTACGGGCAAAGGTTTTTCGATTCTCGTTTGATTTTGCGACTGGTTCAATGGCTGTTGAGAGAGAAGCTCCACTCCTTGAGACCTCCTGATGATTGTTTATACTTTCAGGAGGTCGCCAAAGACTCAACAAAATTCTTATATTTCTCTATTTCGGAGGCAGATTTTCGCCAGATTCAATAGAGAGTGTGTTTCGGATCATCGAAGTGACTGAAATTCTCATTTCAGATTCATCTGGTCCGTTTGTGCGGATCACTAAATTGATATTTCCAGCACCATCATTATTGACAAGGTGGGCGGATTTTATATAGCGGCTCAATGTTCCACCATACACTCTCAGATCCTTAGAGAAGATTGGGTTCTTATTGCTTGCATGAACAAGAGGACCCTTGATTGTAGTTTGGTAACCTGGATCATATCCTGTCCAGTGCGCCTCATCTGCAAGGTTGATTGAAAATCCAGAGGCGCCGTAGGCCACCGCCCAAGTTTCATAACCAATTGTTTTTGCTGCAGGTAGTTTTTTATGAGTGCTATCACCGCAATAACCTAAAAGATGCTGAGTGATGCGATTGGGAAGATCCGTTCTTCGCTTGTTTACAAGACACGCGTTATAGGCGGTGTTGCCAATGTACTCAGCCAGGCGTTGATGATTGATATTTAAGTTTGCAGAGTAATGAAGCCGATCACTTTCAGACATTGTGATATGAGCATCACCCGATCGGTGTACGAGATATGCAATTCGACAGTACTTGCCGTTTTTCTCCTGAGCGAGAGTGATCCTTACGTTTTGGCAGCCTCCATCACGATCTAAACACTCCGCAAGTCCTCTGAACTGAAGGCCCTTGTCCTCAGGAATCTGCGTTTGAACGAGCATGGCTTTTCGATTCGCATCGATATTTCCCATCAGAAGAATGTCTACAGGTTGAGCGGTGCTGCCATCGACCAGCGAGATCACCACTTTCAATCGGCTTGTTGAGTAAGTGTCTGTGGTCACTTGAACATTCATAATTCGATTGGCCAATTTTTTACTTTCTTCGCCGATCGATTCGTCAAACTCAACACCATCACCGAATTCAAAGGGTTGTCCGTGATCGATCACTTGATTAAAGCGATTAACTAAGAACGCCATCACAGAATCGGATTTTCCATCGGTAAAGCGATAATCATCGTCAGAAATTCCGCCGGTAAAAACCTTTGTGAGCTTCGAGTTTGGATGTCCAGCTGGAAAATCAGGAAGCCCTGGAAACCAGCTTGGATCATTAAACACAACAGCGCCAAGCTCTCCCATTCTTTGACTGCTTGGCTTTTGAGAGGGTTGCGAAGATTCCTCATCATAAATGCGGTCTTTTTCAATCACATCGATTCCGGTGCCGTAATCTTCTTCGGGTAAGTAATCACCGTCTTCAAAATAGCTATCGCCTTCCACACGAATGATTTCACCCTGGTTTTGAGTGGTGATTTGTGGAGTGTTTTGCGGCGGAGTGGCTGGAGAGTCGTATTCACTCTCATAATCGTCCGTGTAGATATCATCATCGTAATCATGGTTGGCGCTGTCGCCGTCAGCGCTCTCTTGAGGATTCGGAGCCTGTGCCTCTTTTGCAGGGGGCGCAATGGAGCGTGATTTGGATTTGCCAGACTTGGCTCCACAGCCTGCCAGCATGAGCGAAGCTAAAAGTAGGCTGATCGATTTTAGAGTGATGCTATTTCTCATTTTATTCCTCACGTCCTTTAGGGGGTCCAACCCATAGGACTAAAGAGCAAGCTCCACGCCATGATCAAAGCGCGCCATTTGGAATAAGATACAAATCACCGGCTTTCAGTGACAGTTTTGGTCACTTTTCGCGAGTGAACGCGCGCATTTTCGCTTGGGGCTTAGATCAGCTCCTTTCGAACTATCAATATTGAAATTACTTTTCGGAGCCGTACATCCATGTACTTGCCGCTCTAGTGCCATCCTGGACTCGGCGTCCCGGCTGGGCGCCCCCCACTCGCGGAGCATCCTCCAAGCAATTTAAATATTTATAGCTCGAAAGGACACGGATTGCGGGCGCCTTGAAAACCAATGGCACATGGAGAAAGTCACATTGAAGATACGGTTTTCCAAGTTTTGTAAGTAAATTCTGAAAGCTTGGTCTAAAATGAGAGGCCACAATAAGACGAAGAGGAAGAGAAATGAATGAAGCGTTCAGAATCTAAATATTTAAACTGCTTTTAGGACGCTCCGCGGGGCATGGATGCCAACAGAGCGGCAAGTACATGGATGTACGGCTCCTAAAAGGAGTTTAAGTATTTGGAGTCTGAAATTTCCATTTCATTTTATTGCTTGAGGATCAGGTCACCTGACTCGAAAAAAACATCTGTCCTTTGGTACTCCTTGCCAGGTCATCTATCGAACGCTTCCGGTCGTACTGCCAGATTCTAAAGACTTCGAGTTCATTTCTGAAAAGATAGTTATTCAAGTTTCTGAGTTCTCTCCCAAAACCACTTAAAACTCTCGTGAATGGTCTGAACTTCCAAACTCCTTTTCCAAGAAGCCGAGCGATCAATCCCGTCACGGCCCGAATCCATTTCTTATAAGCTTCTCTGCTCAAGATTTGAATCGCCAGATGGATATGGTCTTTTTGAATACTCCACGAGTAGATCTTGATTCCAAGTTTCTTCGCTTGCTTAAAAATAATCTTCCTAATCTTTTCCCTGCTTTTAAAGAGTGAAAATCTCTTCTGGGATTTTAGCGTCAAGTGAACCGGTTTCTTCGAGCAAAGAGTTCTCAAGCGGTGGCGCTGATCAAAGCTTCCACCAAATGAAAGCGATGGTTTATCTAAAAGATTCAGCTGTTTCACTTTTACTCCTTTTTCTCAGAAGCCCCTCATTTCGAACTATAAATATTTAAATTTAAAGGTCGGATAAAAAACCTCATTTAATAACTCTTGGACTTCCGAATGAAAAACTCCCTAAGAAAGAAAAGCTCTTTTGTATTTAGAATATTTAAAATGCTTGAAGGACGCTCCGCGTGCCAGGATGGCAAAAGAGCGGCAAGTACATGGATGTACGGCTCCTGAAAGCATTTTAAATATTCTAAATACAAAGCGATCATTTTCATTCTTAAAGTCTTATATCACAGGTATTTAAAATCGACTTTTCAGGGTTTCTCAGAGGGAAAATGAAATTCGAGATGTGGTCTCCGATGGTGTTGAGAACGATTTATGACTTCGCCATTCAGTTTAAAATTAAAAAACATCAAGGATCGCGGACGCCACGAAAAAGGCTGCGACAGCAGATTCTGAAAAGCCAAAAACCCTGTCAACACCAATCACAAAAATTATTCTACTCAAACGATATTACGATACAAACTGCAAAGTGAAGAATATCATCTTAGTGTTATAAACTCCCAATCTTCCCAAAGAATTCTAAAAGTTTTCTTTGAAATAAAAAGTCAGAACAAGAGGAAGAAGAAAAGGAAGGAAGCATTTAGTCTCTAAATATTTAAACTGCTTGAAGGATGCTCCACGAACCAGGAAGGTGAAAGTGGCGAGCGCATGGATGCGCGGCTCCGGAAAGCAGTTGAAATATTTAGCGACTCAATGTTCTACCGGATTTTATCACTTGAAGGACATTACGTGAGTGGGGGGCGCCCAGTCGGGGACGCCCAGTCCAGGATGGCGAAAGCGGCGAGCGCATGGATGTACGGCTCCTAAATGGAATTTAAATATCTAGAGTTCGAAGGCTCATTGTATTTAATTTTCTCGGAGCATGTACGAAAAGAGAAGGCGCGAGATCACTCGCCCCATCGCCACGACGGAGGCTCGCCCTTTTTGTAACTGATTGCGATCAGTGGCACTGTCGCAAATAGAAAAATCACTCCAAATATCGCGGGCTCAAAAGACAAGACGCCAAGTTCAGCCAAAAGAGGATAAATCGCAAGCACGACCAAATAGATAAGCACCACGAGCCAACCCTCTTTGCTTGCTGGAGTCCAACCCCAACCATACTTTTTTCTTTTGAACCAAATATTATTCGCCATGAATCAATAGTGACCTCTAAGGATTACTCTTTCAAGTGTCGAGAGCAGGAGTTGAGAACGTCATCGAGCAAATGGCGGTAGTAGTCACTATTGCCCTGAACGCCGGACTTGATTTGACTTGCAATTCGTTCTTCCACCTTCGTGGGAGTAGTATCAATATCTACGGCAACGGTATCTCCAACAGACATTCCAACATCGGTCATATTGTAAGAGATATTGACATGATCTCTGACACCATCTCTCCACTCAATAATGTATGAGCTCGCTGAATACGGTCTCATCACCACAAATCCTCGATCAGTAGAGATATAGGCATTGCGACTTTTGTAATCTCCATCCAACGGAATATGGTCGAGTTCCGCCTCTTGAAAAACGGGATCATACTGAAAGAGCCAGCTCTCAAAAGGCTCCTCTCCGAACAGCAACAGACGCATTTCAAGTGCATCGCGTATGCTGCGCGCCCCACTATCCGTCAGCATGATCTCAGTGGTTTTATCGACCATCTTTAAACTAAATAAATACTTATCAATTGTGCGAAGTCGAACACGATCCAAATACTTGAGACCCGTTTGATTTTGTCTTTCAACCAGCCACTGAACAGCGTCGAAGACCTCTTTTTCTTTGTTTTTCATTAAATGATTCAAAAAGGCTTGATAGTAAATATGGCCAACATCACGCGTTTCAATTTCTTGTTTTAGTTCTTCGTCCCATTCAAATCCAGGTCGCTTGTGTTTGACCGTGACATGAAAATGTCTTCGACCATGCTCTCCTTGAGATCTATTCACTTCGATTTCTGCAGGCCTTTCATAGACTTTATTCATCTGCAAAAATGTGAGGCCGTCTCTATGGAAGAAATCAATAATATAGGTTTTTGAATCATCCATAAAGAAGCTTTGCGATTGCGCGGAAACTCTTTTTCGCACCCGTGGATCGACAAAAGAATTTTTATCTAAGTGGGATTTAAAAAATTCGACACGCTTAAGAATATCGGGATTGAGTCTTGATAATGTTTGATCGAAATCCTTTTCACTCAAAGCAAAGCTCTTAATTCGTCCGCGAAAAACCTCTTTGCCATTGAGCATAGGAAAACTTTCTGATTCGATCCTTACAAGATCGAAATCATCACCAAACTCTACGATCAGATTCACTCCCAGAATGTGATTCTTTTCCCTGTTCGACTCTTCTTTTAGATCTTCCAAAGTGACCTTAAGAGTATTCGCTTTAGGCTTAGAAAATGGCCATGGAATGCTAATCGCTGCCGCAAATGGGCTGCTCAAAACGCAAGAAATTAAGAGAATTAGCGAAAATGCCCTCATGGGGGCTTAATTCAGCAAAAGCTACGCCAGATTAAATTTCGGCTTGGGGCATCTGGATTTCCGCAATACAGCGAGAGAAACTCCCCTGGTACTGCACACGAACCTCTTGCCCCTTCTCCAGGGCTCGCTTGAGGATGCCCTTTGCAGTGAGGTCCTCTTCAGAGTCAAAAGGAACAGGCTGATAAAGATTTGAGCATAGCTCAACGGTCTCGCGCTGAGAGGCTCCCTCAACATCTGAAACAGGCATGACAGAGACGCGAACCCGCTGACCATCATCAGCGATTCCTTTAACCAGGACGTTCATCAACTGGTCGGAATCTTCGCCTCTTTCAAGCATAGAATCCGTAAAGGCATATACCCCTGGTAATAGTAGTGCAAAAAACCAAAATTTCATTCGATCTCCTGGAACGGCTGATGGTTTAACAGAACTCTTCGAAAGAATCCAATTGGATTTTTACCGGGAGACATGAGTTGGGCAGTTTTTCACGGAAAAAGGGTATCCGGCATGAAGGTTTGAGGCGCAAAAGACGGAGTCCATTGAGCGGTTCTTCGCTATCACGTGCTCAGCGTGACGTGACCAGCGCTTAAATGAAGGAATATGAAGCTTTAGATAAGCCGTTTTGTTGAGCTCCCCTTCTTTGAGGATTTCAGCCCATTTTGGAAGATCCTGGGAATCACACACTTTTAAAGCAATCAAGTTCTCAGCTTGAAAATCTCCAATGCTTTGCACCCCAGGAAGCTGACACGCCAGCAAGAGATGTGTGTGTGATTGCACAATATCTAGTGGATAATGAACGGCCTGCGCCAAGGGAAGCTCAAGCTGAGAGTCCTCAAAAATCACTAGGATTTTAGAGGAAAGCCCTTCCAGAGAGTGCTTTTGCCACTCGGTGAGTGAATTCAATACTTCATCCCTCAGATGAGCGCTGTCGACCTCAACCACAAAATCAAAGTCTGCACTCGTAGTCACTTTATGCTCTTTCCACACTCTGGAAATGAGTCGATCATATTTGGTCTCATCATAAGCAGGAGCGCGCACTTTCGGCCTTCCGTCGAGAAGCCTTAGGACCTCTTCGCGCACAAAGCTTTCAATCACTTCCAGCGAAACGACATCATCTTCATTTGGGATTTCTATACTGAGTTCTGCTGAAGAATTCTCACTAAAGAGTGAGCGCAAGTAGCTTGTTGAGCTGACTAAACCATTTGATTTCAGTACTTGAAAGGCCGTCCAAGACACCAGTGGCTGTACACGCTTTCTCAGAGGAAGAGATTGGCTTTTATCAAGTTCGTAACGACAGAATGAGAGATCATAGATTTGTCGAATGGGAGTTGCGCAGTAATCTTCAACACGGATTGGAAGGGCTGAAAGCTTCATCCATTTTTTAGGATCCACACGAATTCCCATCGTTGGATCCATCCACTCTTCGTCTCCCGCAAAGAGATACCATAAAAGATCGGCTCGAACTTCTTTGCCAATCGTCTCAAGCCCACCTAGGGATTGAAAAGTCACAGCATTCAAAATGATTCTTTGAAGAGCTTTTTTGTTTCTAGCGATTTCTTCTCCGATCACTAAGCTTCGCTCACTGGCCAAAAGAAAAAATGGATCCTTTTTTGTGATAGTAACAAAAACTCCGCGAAGTGCTTGCGGAAATAAGACTTCTATACGATTCAATTCGTTGATCACCTCGATATAGAATTTGAATTCATCGGAATAAGAGGTGGTCTCAAAGCGAGATGTTTTTTTGCATGAAACTGCACTCTCAACAAAACCATCGACATGAAGCTCAATCACCCCGTCGAAACGAAGACAGTCGCGATCAAAACTGAGAAGCCTTTGAGCCATAAAACCAAGGCCCACGAAAATGATGGCACCCATTGTGATCCCGATGGTGTCCATATGTTTTTTAAAAAAGAGCTTCATAGAGTTTCCCAATGAGAGATGACACATTCAAAATAAGTACCGGTTAAGAAGCCTTGAATGCCTTCCCAGAGCTTTAGTCCAGTTAAATTTTCATAGACCTGGTGCTTTTTACACGACACTATAGTTTGACCAATAAGACCCCGATATTCTTAAAGATATGAAATATTTGATCTGGGTTTTCCTATTCTCATTAAATGCACACGCATCTTTTTATAACCCAATATCCGGCCGACCACCTCATCCTCGCCCGGCAGCAACGCTTGATAGTGATTCTCTGGCCCGTGCAATTGCTAACTCTCCCCAACTAAGAACAGTTGGTGCGGTGACAGAAGCCGAACGTTTGATCTTGAGAGATCCTAAACATCCAAGCTACCTAGCCACGCGAAACTCCGTTGTCTCTCAGTTTTTAAATGCTTACGACAGTGATCTTTTAAGCTCTCGAGGAAGTTCAGTCCGAGTGGAATTGATGGAAGGTTTATCAAAGCAAGGCTACAACACGACGGAGCTTTCACAGGTTCGAGCAGAAATACGTCCACAAACTTCAGGCCATCAATTGGTTAAAAACTTTAGACAGGGCTTGCTAAAAGGAAGCAGTGCGCGCATCCACTGCACCGTTGAAGGCTGCGATCAGGATTCACCAGAGTTCAAGGCCATTCGTATGGATGAGCAGATTTTAACAACTCCAGACAAACCTTTTGGTCAGATTCAATCCAATTCCGAATTCCTAGTTAAGGTTGCAAAAGCTTTGGCGCAGTTTCGCTTAGGAATTGAAGACAACCCCCTCGGCGTAAAACGCTTTCAAGCCATATGCGGTCTTCTTGGTGGAGAAATTCCAGCTCAAGAAAAGAGTAATGGAGAAATCTCAACACCTTCTCAAAAAAGAAATTCAGCTGATCAGGGTCAACAGACTCGATAAAAAGGACTAGGTATTTGCCAAATACACTTTGGACTGAAGTCGTCGACCTAAGGCTTTCTCCATGATTTTTGAAACCTTGATCAGCTCAGAAAGTTGAACTCCGGTTTTAATTCCCATTCCATCAAGCATATAAACCAGATCTTCCGTGGCCAAGTTTCCAGATGCGCCTTTGGCGTAAGGACAGCCACCAAGTCCGCCGACACTGGAATCAAAGATAAAGAGCCCATCATTTAAACTTTGTAAGACATTCGCCAATGCGGTTCCTCTGGTGTCATGAAAGTGCATCGCTAATTTCCCAAGCGGAACGATTTTCTTTAAGCCTTTATTTATGGATTCGACTTGCTTTGGATTTGCAACGCCAATGGTGTCACCAATCGAAATCTCATCGACGCCAATTTTTAAGAACTCTTCCGCCAGCTTAAAAACTTTTTTCTCGCTGACTTTCCCTTCATAGGGGCAACCAAACGCGACAGACAAATAACCTCTCACCCACATTTTTCTTTTCTTAGCTTCCGTGGTGACGGCTTCAAAACGTTTGAAACTTTCTTTGATCGAGCAATTGATGTTTTTCTGAGAGAAACTCTCCGAAGCTGCTCCGAAGACGGCCACTTCCTTGATTCCCGTCTGAAGAGCTCTTTCAAACCCTTTCAGGTTTGGAACAAGACTTGAAAAGTGAAGTGATTTTGATGGGTGTGCTTTTAAAACTTTTTTGATGACTGTTTCTGAGCCCTGCATTTGTGGCACCCACTCCGGCGACACGAATGCTCCTGCCTCGATTCTTTTAAGGCCCGCGCGCACAAGGCCATCAATCATCTTCACTTTGATTGGAATGGAAACATTCACATTTTCATTTTGTAAGCCGTCTCGAGGTCCGACTTCTTGAACGATCACTTTCACTTTTTCCCCTCGATCTTAACCAAGAGTTCTCCTAGTGCGACCTGTGATCCAACATTCGCATTTAAAGTGGTAATCGTGCCATCCTGATCGGCCTCTAAAGTGTACTCCATCTTCATCGCTTCCATCGCTAAAAGAGCTTGACCCTGCTTCACCTCTTCATTTTCTTTCACAAAAACTTTTAAAATTTTTCCAGGCATAGGAGCTTTGATTTCGCCATTGACGAGATTTGTGCTTGAAGCGCCCTTTTTTCGTCCCGATTGAACCTCAACCGCATGGGTTTCGCCATCCAAATGAAACCACAGCTTCCCGCCTCGCTTTTGCACAGGGACTTTGATTTTTTTTGAATTCCACTCGATTTCAACCCATTTCATGTTTTCGAACTCCAGTTGTAGAACCAGGGACTTACCCCCTGGCCCTTTTCTGCTTTAGAACCACCTCCACCCACCTGAGCAGATAGCTTCGCAATCATTTCTTTCTCAGAATTCGAAAATTCTAACTTTTTAAGTCCTTTTGCAAAATGAGTTTCAAAAAAACGAGTGGTCATCTCCCCCCGTATAAACTCTTCGTGGGCAAGAATCTTTAGTAAAAGTGGAATATTTGTTTTCACTCCAAATATCACCGTGTCTTTCAAAGTTCTTTCCATTTTCTGAATCGCTCGTGTTCGTGACTCATCCCAGACAATCACTTTAGCAATCATCGAGTCATAAAACGAGGTGACCTCATCGCCCTCTTCAAATCCGACTTCAAATCGGCGAAACGGCCCTTCAGGAAAAGAACAGTACCCAAGAGCACCTGTGCTTGGAACTCCGTTCATGTACGGATCTTCTGCATAGATGCGGCACTCGATGGCATGTCCTCTGGGATTTAGATCATCCCACCATAAAAGAGGCTCATTCATTGCTGTTAAAACTTGAGCTTTGACCAAGTCCACGCCCAGAATCATCTCGGTTACAGGATGCTCCACCTGAAGACGAGTGTTCATCTCCATAAAATAAAACTGATTGTTTTCTAATAGAAATTCCACTGTGCCAGCACCCTTATACTGAGCAGCGGCTGCGATATCTTGTGCGGTTCGAGAAATCTTTAAACGTAGCTCTTCTGAAAGAGACGGCGAAAGGGCCTCTTCAATGATTTTTTGATGGCGTCTTTGCACTGAGCACTCTCTTTCAAAAAGAGAATGCACTTTTCCTGAGGCATCACCAAAAATTTGTACTTCGATGTGTTTGGCGTTTTCGATGTATTTTTCCAAGAAAACTCGCGCGGAGCCAAACGCAGAAAGTCCTTCGCGCTGAGCGGATTCAATCATTTCTTTTCTCTGTGACGAATCACGAATCACTTTTAAGCCTCGCCCGCCACCACCGGCAGCTGCTTTCACCATCACCGGGTAGCCAATCTTTTCGCACTCTTCTTCCAGACGCTTTAAGGATTGATCTTCACCTTTGTAACCAGGAATAAGTGGGCCGCCGATTCGCTCAACAAGTTCTTTTGCTGAAATCTTATCCCCAAAAAGCTGAATCGCTTCGCTGGATGGGCCGATAAATGTAATACCGTTGTCTTCACAAGCTTTTGCAAACTCAGGATTCTCCGATAAAAATCCAAATCCCGGATGAATCGCATCCACGCCCGATCGGATAGCCGCTTGGATATTCGCTTCAATGTTCAAGTAGCTTTCTGAAGATGGAGATGGTCCCAAAAGAATAGCTTCGTCAGCCATACGATAGGCTCTGGTTTTTTGATCAGCTTCCGAATGAAAGAGTACGGCTTCAATTCCAAGTTCCTGGCAGGCTCTGATGATTCTGGCGGCCACTTCACCGCGATTTGTAATTCCGATCCTTTTGAGCTTCATGCGTTCGTCCAATCCGGAGATTTCTTGTCGATAAAGAATTGTAAGCCCTTTTGACCTTCTTCACTGATTCGTCTTGCGGCAATCACTTCCGTGGTCTCGGATTTGAAATCTCTTGGACCAAAGCCTTCAATCTTTTTAAGAAGTTTTTTAGTTTCTCGAAGAGCTTGAGGTCCTGCACCAGAAAACAGGTCGAACTGTGCTTCCAAGAATTTATTTAGCGAAGGCTCATCTCCCGCAAAATGAACAAGTCCAGATTCTAAAGCCTCTTCCGAAGAAAAAACCTTTGCTGACAACATATACTGATCCGCCCGCGACTTTTTCATTTTTCTTGTGACAAAGGGAGAGATCACCGCAGGAACAAGTCCCCATTTGACTTCCGAAAAACAAAAAAGAGTCTGAAGCTCCGCCGCCACAATATCGCAAATGGAAATCAATCCTAATGCTCCTCCCATAACGTGTCCGTGTACTTTTGCAATGATTGGTAAATCCAACTCATAGCCGGCTTGAAACATCTGAAAAAGATCTTCAGAATCTTTTTTATTTTCTTCGAGAGAATAATCCTTCATGGACTTCATCCAGTCCAAATCACCGCCGGCACAAAATGATTTTCCCTCACCCGATAAAAATACGAGCTTTGCCTTTGATTCCCTGGCAGCCATTTTAAAACTCTCGGTGATCTCTTTGATCATTTCAGGATGAAATGCATTTCGTTTTTCTGGTCGATTGAGAGTGATGTGAAATTGATTTCCACGAAGTTCCGTTTTTACAAAATCCATAGTTTACATCCTAAACACGCCTTTTTGTCTTTCGCCCCAAGGCTTATTCATGGAAGCCTTTAGCGCCAAAGCCAGAGTTTTTCTTGTGTCTTTGGGGTCAATGATTCCATCGTCCCAGATTCGAGCCGTTGAAAAATAGGCCGAGCTTTCTTCCTCATACTTTTTTAAAATCGGAGCCTTAAATTCTTTTTCCTGATCTTCGGTGAAGCTTTCTTTTTTAGCCTCCATTTGATCTTTCTTAACCGTCCATAAGACATTGGCAGCCTGCTCTCCTCCCATCACAGAAATTCGTGCATTTGGCCACATCCATAAAAAGCGTGGTTGATAAGCTCTGCCGCACATTCCATAGTTTCCGGCTCCATAAGAGCCACCAATCACCACTGTGAACTTTGGAACGGAGGCGAGGCTGACGGCCATAACCATTTTAGCTCCGTGTTTGGCAATGCCTTCATTCTCATATTTTTTTCCAACCATAAAGCCGGTGATGTTTTGTAAGAATAAAAGTGGAATTCGTCTTTGATCACAGAGCTCAATAAAGTGAGCCGCTTTAAGAGCACTTTCGCTAAATAAAACGCCATTGTTAGCTACTATCCCAATAGGCATTCCAAAAATATGTGCAAAACCGCAAACAATGGTCGTTCCATAATTTTCTTTGAATTCATGAAAACGACTGCCATCCACAATTCTTGCAATCACTTCACGAACATCAAATGGAATGCGTGAATCCTTTGGAATCACCCCGTAAATTTCATCCACAGGATAAAGTGGCTCTTCTGGAGATTTCAGCTCAATGGGAAAAGTCGTCTTCTTTGGCCAATTGAAAAGAATCTCTCTACAGATCTCAAGTGCGTCTTCATCATCTTCCGCCATATGATCGGTCACACCACTTGTGCCGGAATGAACCTGTGCTCCGCCCAACTCTTCTGCGGATACGACCTCGCCAGTTGCGGCTTTAACCAAAGGTGGTCCGCCTAAGAAAATCGTCCCATTTCCTTTAACGATGATGGATTCATCGCTCATCGCTGGAACATAGGCGCCACCAGCTGTGCATGAGCCCATAACAACAGCAATCTGTGGGCAGCCTTGAGAAGACAAACGCGCTTGATTGTAAAAGATGCGGCCGAAATGATCGCGGTCCGGAAAGACTTCCGATTGAAGAGGAAGAAAGGCGCCACCGCTGTCCACAAGATAAATACAAGGAAGACCATTTTCCTCAGCGATCTCCTGAGCGCGAAGATGCTTTTTAACAGTCACTGGAAAATAAGTTCCGCCTTTGACTGTGGCATCATTGGCTACGATGACGACTTCTTTTCCTTGCACCACACCCAGTCCTGTTACGATTCCCGCACCCGGAGCCTGATTTTGATACATGTCTTCAGCTGCAAGGCTTGAGAATTCAAGAAACTCGCTACCTGGATCAATCAAGGCTTGAATGCGCTCACGTGCTGTGAGTTTTCCTCTGGATTTGTGTCGCTCAATGGACGCCTCACCGCCACCTTTTGAGACTTTCTCAATCCTTGTCTTTAAGGCTTTGGTCAGCTCCTCAAGGGCCTGTTTATTTTCGTTAAAACTCTGTGATCCAACTTGTAAATTTGATGTCAAAACGCTCATAGAAAAGGACCATAACCTGCTTTAAGCGCTTAGGTAAGGTTGGAGTTGAAGCCTGACCTGCAAAGTCACTGATCCGAGCTGAACCCCTTCGTCGCTCCACAGCGTCAACACGAACTCCCGCGAATAGGTCTTTTGAT
>CAZWVK010000025.1:0-26662 GCA_964636785.1 uncultured Pseudobdellovibrionaceae bacterium
GACTATTCACAAATTTTTTCTCGTCAATTTTTTTATTCGAATAAAATTATAATTTATTTTTAAATTAATTTTTTAATTCGAAAAAAATAACTTCCGTTTCTCAATTTGAAGTTTCTTGACATAGAAAAATCAACTCCCTTACCTTCACCTTACTGCTGAATGGAACCGAAAGGAGAGAATAAGTTCATAAGCTATCACTTTCAGCACATCAACTCCGATGGCTTATTTGGGGATGAGTCGAGATAATCTCGATGAATCTAGAGACAGTGATCGAATGAGTCGATCACATGCGTGCGTTAACAAAGGAGGATTTATGCACAGTCTTTCGTTAGTTCAGAATGATATCAAGACAATTGAATCGTTCTTGTCTTTGCATCCGCTTAACAGCCTTCAGAGAAGTGTCAGAGAAAAAGAAAAAGTTTTTCTCTTTCATCCGGCTCATTTATTTGTGTCGGATGACGAGCGCAAAATTGAAGGTTTTTTGTGGAGACCAAATGAATTCGACATTCAATATGAAATTGATCTGTTGGTGCCTGTAACACCTTCACTTGAAATAATTATTGGGTCGGGGGATTTGGATGAGGATATCAATAGGGTAGTCGCTGATATTCCCTTTCTTTGTCACACTGCTGGCGTTCGCAAGGATGCTATGGGTAAACCCCAAAATGGTGGAGGAAAAGGAAGAAAGGGCTTCTACCTTGAGGTCGGTATCGCAAAGGCAAAAGCCCTTTCAAATTTTGAGGAAGCTTTAAAGGATGGAATCGGTTCCGACGATTTCAATGCCTTCTGCATTCCCCGAAATTTTAGAATGAAATACTGTAAGGGTTAGTCCAATCGGTATTCATTCTCTGAAGGCGGTTCAAATCGAACCGCCTTCTTTTTAAGTTCCATATTTAAAATCTAACCAAAATTTTCTCTCTTCTTTTCCTACGGGAATAAAAAGAGCACGCACATATCTTTTGCCGCAGCTGTGTAGCTCGGACTGAAAACCTCGGTACCCTTTAATTGCAATGGGTCTCGACATTTTCATCTCTTGTTTGCACTTCATGCATCGGACCATTTTAATTGGAAGACCGTGCTTTCTGGCCCACAGTTCTGAATCCACTTCTGGATAAATCATTGAAAAGCACTCCTTTCCTTCTTGTATTGTGATGGCCACACATTTTCTCAGCGAGTCCAAATCCCAGAAGCTGGGCCTTAAACCAGACATATCAAATATATCGCCTTATTCAAGATATTATCGATATATCCGATATATGTCCTATGAATATCCTTGATTTTTATGTCATTGATGCAACAGGGAAACGATATAATATCGTCCCGGCTGACAATGAACCCTCCCTCCAAAGGACCGACACAGCTGGACTCCAGACTAGTTATGAGTCTCAACGCTCCTTAAGCTTTGGAGAGCTTTTTCGACAAAAAAGAACTGAGGAGAATCTAACTCAAGCCTCAGTCTCACAAATTAGCGGGCTTAAGCAGCCTAATATATCCTTTATGGAAAATGAGAAGAGGACCCCGCGACCTGAAACTCAACAACTCTTAGTATCCGCGTGGGAACGGCTCAGCGGAAAAAAGTGGCGAACCTAAAAATTGCACGGGCCTCACGTGGAGTTAATATTTTCCATATTTTAAAGCCGTTAAATATGATTAGCCCAAATTTTTAAATGCATTCTTAAGGATGTTTTGGACATAGTATTTATTCCTTTGAAAATGACCATACTATGACCAGAATCCACCTATATTGAGCGGTTCGAGACGTAGCCCACGGAAATCACAACGTGACTCAATTTATTAATATCATTTTGTTTTTTAATTATTCCAACAATTTGCAGAGTTGAGCTGTTTGCCTCTCACCCTCTCCGCCAACTTTAAAGTTTCATTTCCTTAATCTTCATCGGCGGGCGAGGCGGAGGGTTTTTTTTCACAAGCTTAAATACGGAATTTAAAAATTTAATGTATTCGTCGTACTTCATATTTTCTTTCTCAATTCAGAAACAAAATCCCATTCATCAAACATATCAGCATATTTCCTAATTAAACTGAAATCCATATTCTTTACGGTTTCTAAAAGAGACTGAATATCAGCTTTATCTTGAAATTCTCTCTTTGGATCATTTTTATACGCCTGAATTTTTAGCCCAATAATATCTTCTGCGGACACCACCGGGACAGGAAATTGGTTAATTGATTTTGCTCTCTGGAGCATATCTAAAGTTGCTTCCCGATTCGCCAGCAGTATATCGAGTTGACCGGCGCCAGAAAAATGCATCACTTCGGGATTTTCAAAAGTTAATTTGAAACCAACTGCTATTAATGCTTGCTTCGCATTTTCTTTCTTATGGCCCTCAGTGAGTAAATCGATATCTTGAGTTGCCCTGACTACTCCATGAGCAGCCAGCGCAAATCCTCCAATCAGAGCGAACTGAACATGCGCCTTTTTTAAAGCCTCGGCTGCAAGGCTCAGGGTGTCCTGAATTTCCATAATTGGAGCTTACTAAATAATCGGTCGGTTCGAAAGCTTCTCTTTCCCCCCTCTCTCAAATCCCATATATTCCTTTACATACAAGGTCGCAGGCACTCAGTTCGAAAGTCATCTACTTGTGTCCGCCAAAGTAAAGAATCCTACCCGAAGGGCCGAGGACATGGAGTCCGAGACAATCTCACCCTCTCAGCCATCAACGTGAAGGAAATACAAAGTAGATCAGTTTGGAGTGAATTCTTAATCGGCCAAGCATATTCGATTCTAATTCACCTCGCGATTTCTAAAGGGAGGCTCTTATGAAATTCTGTCTTACCATTTTGGCTTTCATTTTCACTTCTGGTTTTGCACGTGCTGAATACGAACCTTTTTACTTTCAATGCGTTTACGATGCGAGTTCAGATGGGATGATCACTGTAACCACTGATATTGATCCAGACGTAAATGATTTAATGATTCATTTGAAAAGTGACCTCAGGCAGGAAGCAGAAGTGCTTGAGGCTGAACATGTTTATATTTACAGGCCCGATGAGATTCCCGCAGAGAATCAAGAGTCCATTCAGAAAGTGCTAGAGCTTCTCAATATTGATTTAAAAGAAGTATTTACGTTTACTGAAGTTAAAATTCCTTTCGCAGATGATAGAACCTTTATGACTTTTTACAAAGTCAACTCTTATACTGGAGATTTAGGGATTGGAGTTCATTCGCATATTTTTGGAAACGATTACTACACCCGCTGTGTGCAGTAATACTTCGGGAACTGTTACCGTACTTTAGCTTAAAATACGCACTTTCCTAAAAGCAGTGCGCTTCGAAAATATGTATCACCATAATCTGTAATCGCTGTAGTGCTCGATGCTTTCAGCCTCATAGTGGTAACCCAACTGTATAATTCTACAAAAATGCGATCGTTAAATGCCCAACCTACTCCGAATTGGGCACCGGGACCTCCTTTAACGGAGATCGAACCTTCAAACCCTGAAGCTGGCTTAAACCTCACTGTGCTAAAATTTAGACCAAAAGGAATATAAAATGATTCCCCTCGATAGGCCACATTCCCATAGATAGTAGAAAACTGAACCCTTGAAGCTCCACTCCCTCCAGCAATATCTAGATAGTCTCCTCCTACAATGATGTACCCTTTTTCGAACTCTCTTTCTCCTTGATAATTTAGTCCTCCAAAAACTCCCCAGGAATGTTGCGGAAGCTTTTTGACTTCAAGAGATATCGAGTAAGTCGTTCCATACTGTAACGACGCCGTCCCAGAGCCATGATTGTGGTTTGAGTCCGAGTATTTTAAATCATTAAACTCTACGATACTTGGAGCAAAAATATAGCCAGCACCAATTACAAATTTCCACTTAGAATCTTGTGATTGCGCCTCAGAAGTTTCTTGGCCCCAGGCCATAGACGAACTGAGTATCATGGAGATTAGGACTATGTTTAAATATCTCAACTCACCTAACCCCTGGGCTATCGTAAAAGAATTTCGATCGTAAAATCAAATTGATTTACAATCAAACTTCGAGAACTACTTCTATATGTAAGTCGAGATAAATGCTTGTCCAGATACCAGTTACCTTTAGACGAAAAAGGGAACTGTTACTTTGCTGCGCATAGGTTGCTCATTTTCTCTTTCTGTGATTAACTGAATTTTCCGTCGTTAAGACGAAATCCATTCAAATGTATGACTTAAAAACAGCGCCTGGTGAGCATCTCACCAGATAGGCCCAACTTTAACCAAAACGAGGTGAAAAGAATTGATTCAGAAAAGTGCGAATTCAAAAAGAACATTGGTGATTGGTTATAACGGCGGAGTTGCGCGAGCTTTTTTTGCCTTACTAGAAAGAATTGAGAGTGGAAAGAAAATTCAAGAAAGCCTTGATCATCTTTTTCTTCTCGATCAGGTCGATGTGGGTTACCGACCAGAGATTGAACGTCACACTGTTCTTGAACCAAAACGAATTCGCAGCGCTGAAGATCTTAGAAACCTTATTAAAAAATATGACCTCACTGAAGTCATTGATTTATCGTCTTTAGATACTGTCGATTGCACTCGAATATGCGATGAATACGGCGTGAACTTTATGTGCACTAGCGTGGAAGAGTGGCCAGAGAAGGGTTCAATTCCAACAAATCAAGCCATCGCCCGACTCTTACCGCCTTTTCGCGACGAGCTTTCGCAAAGTCATTTGATTGGCACAGGAGCAAATCCTGGAATCGTAAATGCTCTGGTGGGTAGAGCCATACATGAGTTCGCAAATAAAATGGGTGTCGAGCCCAATACAAAAGAACTTCACTTGCAATCCATTCTGATCACTGAGAAGGACACCACTGAAGAAAAAAATGCGGATTATAGTAACAATATCTTTCCTATGACCTGGAGTCCTGAGCACTGCCTGGAAGAACTCTTTGAGCCACGTTCTTTCTTCGCTAAGAACGGAAGGGCCCTTGGCCTTAACCATATGCCGACCGCAAGAACCTATCGTGCTCGCTGTGGATCAGAAATTATTGAAGGCATGGCGGTCCCACATGAAGAAACTAAAACGCTCGCGCGAAAGTATCGCGATGTGGAAATAGCCTTTCTTTATCAAATCCCTATTGCGGCAAGGCGAGCACTAGCTTCGCGGCCTGATAGAACTCAGATTTCTGACTGGACTCCTCGTAGACTCATACCGCCAGTGACTTCAGAAATTTCCGGCTATGATCGCCTCGGAGTGCTTTTGACAAGCTATAAATATGGAGAGCTGTGGCTGGGATTTGAAACCCTTGTGTCGCGAGGGCTTGCTTTTGGTACCAATGCGACCCAATTGCAGGTGGCTGCAGGAGTCCTTGCCGGTTGGAAGCAACTCGGAATTAAGAAAGGAATTCATTTTGTCGAAGATCTCAATGCGAAGCAGTTTCTCGAGACTATAGAACAAGTACTAGGTCCCAGCTTTATGATCTTCGATGACAGAGCGAAGCCTATCGCCCTAAAAGAGCGAGCTGTTCTACATGAAGAAAACACCTTTGGGATTCGTGTCAGTTAGCTCTTAAGAAGCTCTGCGATTCTTTCCAAAGGACGCCCAATCACCGTTCCATGAGGACCGCGAAGGATTGGGCGCTCAAGTAATCGTGGTGTTTTGGCAATCCACTTCGCAACCTGATCTTCAGAGCTCGTATCAAATGGGTCGGCCTGAAATTCAGCTTCTTTGGTTCGCACTAATTCAGAGAGAGGACTTTTAAGTTCGTGGATCAAATGCTTGAGTTCCTCTTCGGTGGGCGGAGTCTTAAGATACTCAATAATCTCACACTCCACTCCAGCATCTCTCACCATTTGCAAGGCCTCACGGCTCTTGCTGCATTGAGGATTATGGTAAAGTTTAAATGGTTTCATTAATCGACCTCATTCATTTCTAGAAGTTCCTTCTTAAGCTGCATCATATCGGCCACAAGAATTCCATTAGCTATAGCTCGCTTCAATGTCCGCGGGTGAAGATGTTCTGTCCATTTTCTCAGAGTTGAAAGGTCCCATCGTAATGTCATTGCCATGAGCCTTCCCTCACGACAATTGAGATCTTCGAGTTCACAGATTTGATAAAGCTCTTTTGGAAATATAGAAATGTATTTTTCAAAAGGCCAATTCAAAAGGTCTGAATCATTTGTGAGTGCTTGGGCTTGTGAACTCCCAAGCTGAAAGAGAGATCCAAATCGCATCACCAACGCTTTTTCTCTTCGGCTTGTTTCTGTTAATAGAAAATTCCAAAACTCTTCATCCGATTGAAGATTTAGGTTTTCTTGGCTTCTTGTCATCTCCCACTCTAAAAACCTATTTCTCACAAGTTTTCGCAAACACGGATTCTTACTTTTCGATTTTTCTAAGAATCTGCAGATAATATTTCTATATTCTCGCGAGAAATCTGGGATGTGAAAGTCTGGAGAAAATGTTGCGCCCGCTCTTCTAAGCGCCCATCCCATCGAGCCGAAATAAGACTTCTTAATTTTCTTCTGTAAAATTCCAGCTCGAAATAAAAGATGTAGAAGTTTCGCATCGTTCATTGCGAGTGTAGGTGACGCCACATTGTTTTGCTCTGCTAGTGCGAGGTCTTTTATGTGCTCAATTGTAGCTTTATCAGAAGGAAGGATCACACGCGTTGCCATCTGCTCCTTCTCCCAAATGAATGTGGAGAAATACCATTCAAAGTTTTTAATAAAAATTTGGTCGCTAAAACCAATCACTAAATCATTCAATGGATTATCATCATTATCTAAGAATCGAATCGCAGAAGGTGCATGATCTAAGGAGAAAAAGGACTTTGGTTTTGCGCTCAGGATCTCAAGACCCCAATGCTCATTATCCACAAGAATAAGTTCTGTTTGTGCTTCACCATAAGCAGAAGCGCCAAATAAGAGCCCAAAAAGAACTATGATATTTTTCATAAGAAGCGCTTATCGCGCTGCATTAGAATCGTCAACAGAGGCCAATTAAATCCCTAAACACCTAGAATTTTTTACATATTTTCAGGGCCAAAGAAGCTGCTGCATTTAAAGTTCTCTTTGATTCTTTGGATAATAGCATCACTCTCTGAGCGCGAAACCTGGTTTTGGATTGAAATCTGCTCAGGGTTTAAGAGCGTCTGATTCTCCTGATAGGCCAGAATATTTTTAAGATGATATAGAACTGTCGTAAGAATTCGCCTCTCCATTTTCCCGAGAATCCATTCCTGCGGAATATCGATAATTAGTTTCGACGATCCGCTTTCATAAAAAACAATTTGAGACGGTTCACTTCCAAGTCCGTAACCTGGAATTAAATAAATATCAGGTTCGCCATTTTGTCTTGGAGGTAAATGATTGGCTAGGCTCTTTACTATCTCTTCAAGAGTTTCGAAAACTTCATCATCTATATTCACGCGCGTAGTGAGCTCTTCGATAGGGTCAATCCAGATCAAATCGTACAACTCAACCGAGACCTCATCCCTTTGAATCACATTGAGCTGGATCTTCGAGTCTATGTTTGAACCGGCGGCCTTTACTAATGATATTCCTAGAAAGAATGAAACTATAAACTTCATACACAGTTGATTATCCGCTGGTTAAACGGAGCTCAACTCACTTTTTTTCAAACTGTTTCGCCGTCACGAACGCGGCCCTTGGGAAGAACACAAGCATGGGGCTTAAGAACTGCATTTTCACCTATATCTGCACCACCCATAATACTGGCTTTGAGGCCGATATTTGCCCCTTTGCCGATTCGAACCGGAGCGATGACTAAATACCCTTTCTGCCCATAATGTCCGAAGATCGTCGCACTCCCGCCGATAGTTACATAGTCTTCAACCGTGATCATGCATGGGTCAGAAATATTCGTCGTATTGATAACAACACCTTTTCCAATCTTCATGCCCATCATTCTATAAAACAAAATATTAAGTGGTGTTGGCGTGATAAATTCCAAGAACGTGTAGCGAACCATGTAGGTCAATGCATTATGAATATACCAAGGAACCGTCGCAAGAGAAAACCATGGTCCACGAAACTCTTTAACTTTAAGAGGAATTACAAAGTTAGCAAGGGGTACCACAAAGATTAAAGTTAATCCGTAAACCAAATATCCAAATGAGAGCGCACATCCAAGAGCCATAAAGCGAATTGGCGTGGGCCAAGATAAACTGATTTCACTAACTGTATGATAAATCCAAAGAGCTGGCGCGAGCGAGACTCCGATACAGAAAGCGCAAACGGCCACAAGTGGAATTAAGACGATAAGAAAGCTTGCGGTTCTAAACCTTCGAAGAAGAGTTTCCGCGAGTCCTAAGGCACCCGATTTTTCCGAGGTTGTGGTTAAGACATCCTCGCGTAGCTTACGTACGCCCATATTCTAAGTTTAATAGAAAATTGAAAACTCCGTTAAAATTAAAAGTAATTTTTTAAAACTGTATCGATATAATACAAATAAACGTCATCTGATCCGCCTTTGGTCCTGTCGCATTTGTTTATATGATGGTTTCCAATGATTTACATTGGCACTGCCGGATGGGCCATCTCCAAGGAATATAAGGATCAGTTCGGAGACGGAGAATCTGTTCTTGAAAGATACAGTACTAGATTGAATTGTGTCGAAATCAATTCGTCATTTTACAAAACTCACAAGGCCTCAACATATGAAAGATGGGCGAGAACAGTTCCTGAAGGTTTCAAGTTCTCAGTTAAGCTCTGGAAGAAATTCACTCATGAGCAGCGCTTCGACGTGGCTCCGAGTGAATTGCTTGAAGTTCTTGATCCAATTCTTCATTTGGAAGATCGGCTTGGCTGTCTTTTAGTGCAGCTTCCTCCGAGTTTTTCCTTTCTCGAAGAACGCTCGAAGCAATTCTTTTCGCTGATTCGCAAAGTCTATCATGGACCGATCACATGTGAGCCGCGCCATGCGTCTTGGAAGACTACGAGCGCATTGCATACCCTTAGAGCTTTTCGAATATCACTGGTGCACGCTGATCCAGATCCAATAGGAACTGACGTTCATATTCTGCAAGAGAATGAATTTTATTATCTCCGCCTTCACGGATCTCCTGAAATTTATAAAAGTGCATATGATCAGCAAGAGCTATTAAATTATGTCCGACTTTTGTCGTCGATGAAAAAAACTTGTTGGTGTGTGTTCGACAATACGACTTTTGGATATGCGACATTAAACGCTTTACAGCTTTTGGATCTATTTTCATCTACTAAACCAGATTTCAGTTATAGGAGTGACGCAAAAGATTCCAATAATAACGCTACGAGCCTGCCATTTTAAATTCGATAGTCAGTCGCCATTTTTTAAGCTTCACTATATGATTTGAAAACTTTCAAGGGGGAAACCATGGGCTCTTTTATCTTAACCGCACTCTTTGCACTCAATTTTTCACAGGCCGCAACCGGCCACTTTGTTCCAAAAGTATTTCTGGAATTTTGGAACGGAACAACTCACACGAGGTATAATAACAATTGCTATAACTATGCTACAAATCGAGTAACAAATAACTTCGCTCAGCCTGGTGAAGCTAGTGATAAGATGTATGAGAGTCTAAGTTGCGAAAGTGTTCATCAAGCTGCTTCGAATGACCTCGGATTGATTCCAACTGACTACTTCAATTTCACAACTAAAAATGATGAAACTCTGATTGCGCTCGTTGTTGCACCGGACTACGACTATCATTGGTATCGCCGCGATGACAATAATCGCTGGACTCACAAACCGGGTGGAACTCCAGCAACTCGCCTTGATGAAAGTGGAAAGCTAATTACCGATCCGGAAACTGCAGATCGAGGCTATTACACTGACTTTTGCGGCTACTTTCGAATTAAAACGGTAACTAAAAATGTTCATGAACAAGATGGAGGACAAGTTCGGATTGGAAACATGAAGGAGCTTCCAAACAATATCTCCTCAGAGGTTCAAATTCTGAAGTTCTCTGGGAGAGAAAATCCGAAGTACTCATTAAAGCAGCTGATTCAGAATAAAGAATTGAAATCACTTTTTGCAAAAGTGCAGTCTGAAATTGAAAATTTAAATGAGATCTCTCACAGTCTTCAGGGTGACATTGAAGAGTTTCATCTCGGCTACAATGGAATATTAGTTATCGATCACGAAGGTTTGATATCTGAAAAGGGTACAGAAATCAGATTTAAGGATGGAAAAGTATATGTCCGCTCTCCGGGAGTTGCAGAAACATTCATGTTCAACAGCTCCGATTTCTCAATACTTGAGGGAAAACTTTTAAGCCTTAAATAATCTTAGACGATTTCCTTTAGGCCATTCATATATTTTTGAAGGGCCTGAGGAATCTCGATCGTTCCGTCTTCTCTTTGATAGTTTTCTAGAATAGCAATTAGAGTTCTACCAACAGCTAGCCCGGAGCCATTCAATGTATGAACGAATCTGGGCTTAGCTTTTGGAGCAGAATCTTTGAATCGAATATTTGCTCGTCGAGCCTGAAATTCTTCGAAATTAGAACATGAACTGATTTCGCGGTAAGCATTCTGTCCCGGAAGCCACACTTCAATATCGTAACACTTAGCTGCTCCAAACGAAATATCGCCTGTGCATAGTGCGACTACGCGATATGGAAGCTCCAGATCCTGAAGAATTCTTTCGGCATGGCCAGTGAGCTTTTCATGCAGTTCATAGGATTCATCGGGATGAGCAAACACCATGAGTTCCACTTTGTGAAACTGATGCTGCCTTATAAGTCCTCGCGTGTCCTTTCCATAACTTCCAGCTTCAGATCGAAAACATGGAGAGAACGCCACAAACTTTTGCGGCAAATCAGTTTCTTTTAAAGTTTCACCAGCATAGAAATTCGTAAGCGGAACTTCTGCTGTTGGAATAAGATGGTAATCTGTACCTTCTAAATGGAAGACATCATCCCTAAACTTTGGAAAGTTACCTGTCCCAAACAAAGCATCACTGTTCACAATGTAGGGTGGAACGATTTCTTGATAGCCGTGATCGCTGGTGTGGCGATCAAGCATAAACTGAATCAATGCGCGCTCAAGCTGTGCAGCAGCACCTCTTAAATATGAAAAACGCGCACCAGCCACTTTTCCAGCTCTCTCAAAATCTAAAATTCCAAGTTTCTCGCCAAGGTCAAAGTGCTCTTTGGGCTTGAATGCGAATTCTCGTTTTACACCCTGTGAACGAACAAGCACATTGTCTTCTTCACTTTTTCCAACTGGGACAGAGGGATGGCACATATTGGGAATTGCACTTAATAAAAAGTTTAATTTTTCCTGTGCTTCGCTTGCTTTGACTTCGAAATCTTTGACCTTCTGAGCTAAGACCTGCATTTCACTCAATAACGTCGATGCATCTTCACCTGACTTCTTCAGTTTTGCGATCTCTTGGCCGACTTTATTTTGCTCAGCTTTTCTCGTTTCAAATTCACGAATGCTGTTTTTTCTTTCCTGATTGAGCTCGAGGACACGCTCGATAAGACTGATCTCTGCACCGCGATCTCTTAAGTTCTTTTTATACCTTTGTGCAAATTCAGGGTCTTCCAATAACTTGATATCGATCATTCTAAGCTCCGGGGGCTATAAGAATATACATTCTTAAAAGAAGAGCTACCAAAACACAAATAAGATCAAAAATCAAAACTCTTCCCCAGGTCCAAGGCTTCATAATTCGCAGCAGTGCGAAGGCCACAACAAGAATTATTAAAATAAAAGAAAATATTCCAAACCCAATAAGCTCTTGAAAGATGAGTGCCAGGGTTAAACCTAAAAGCGCAGCTGTCAGAATCTTAACGACCATCAATAAGAGTTGGCTTGTAGAAGACCTAACCCGATCTTGAATTTGATTCATGAATTCGCCCATAGCCTATTCTGGAATAGGGCGACCGCTCTGTAAAGCCATAATCCTTTGTTCGATCTGAGATCGGTCCGATGCATTTGGATCAAGGACGAAATACTGATTGTAAGATTCAATCGCTAAATCGACCTCACCCCTTGTTTCATAAATGGCACCTTGTTCTTTATAAATATCTGCTAAACCAGACTCCTGAGTTGCAGCTTGGGTTAACATGGCCATAGCTGCATCCAGGTTTCCCGCTCGGCGATAACACTGTGCCATCTTTACATAGATGGTTGCGGATTGGGGCCTTAGTTTGATGGCCTGCTGATACTCAGAGGCACACAGATTGTATTGCCGAAGCCCTAAATAAGCCTCAGCAGCTAAAAGGTAAGCGTCAGCAAGGTTCGGATTCACTGCTTTCTCATTGCGAGTTTCTTCTAGGACTCGATTCAGATCGTTCAACTGCAGGTAAGCCCGGCCAATTTGATAATGAATTCTTGGATACAGTTTATTGATTCTCTCGACTCGCTGAAATTGCGCTAAAGCGAGCTTAGGTTTATTGGCATCTAAATAGATCATCCCGGCTTCAAAAATGGGCTCCGCATCTGCTGGATCCATAACCGCAGCCTGAAGCAAAGACTCCAAAGCTTCTTTCGCTCGACCTTCCAGCTTTTGAATTTGTGCCAGTCCAAGAAGAGCTTCTTTTGGTTTTTCTTCAATTTTGATGACTTGTTTAAAGACGGCTTCAGCCTGATCAAAACGCTCATCAATAGTTAGGATTTGAGCTAAGGCCAATCTGTACTCCGTAACCAATGGGTAACTTGCGACCATTTTACTCAAATAATCAATCGCTGCATCCGCCCCCTGAATCCCGCCAAGTGTTCTTGCATATATAGTTTGGGCTTTACGGTTATTAACATCTATTTCGATGGCCTTTGCTGCATAATTGTATGCCAATCTATGATCACCTTTTGCGATATAGGCTTCGCTCATTAAAATATGTGTGTCCACATTGATTTCGTACAGCTCAATTGATTTTTTACCGAACGTGATTGCACCATCCGGATTCCCACGACGAAGTTCGATCATTGCAAATCCACGATAGACATCGGCGCTCTTCGGGCTCACTCCTTGTGCCTGGGACAGAATTTTTGATGCCGCAAGGAAGTTGAATCTTTGAGTGTAATAATCCGCCATAACAACATAGGCCTCAATCAACTTAGGATCCGACTTAATGGCTTTGTTTAGCCACTCGAAGGCCTCGGTACTAAAACTAAGCTTCCAAAAGCATTGACCCGCTTTCATAGCAGCGACCGCATTCTTTTTGTTTTCCTCATAGGCGGCACGGTAATGAGCTTGTGCTGAGTTGAAATCACCTTCTCGAAAATACTGATCCCCCTCGTACATAAGCTGTTGGCCCGCAACTTTAGGTTTCGAAATGTTCTCTGCTCCTCCCAATTGCACAACCAGATTCTGAGCCGTTTTATTTCTCAAATTGAGTGAATAGGCTTTTTGTGCATATGAAAGTGCATCCTTCTGCGCGCCACTCTTCAATGCAATCTCTGCGAGCCCTAAGTAACCTTTAGATTGAGTGGCATTTGATAAGCGTGCAGAACTGTTGAGTGCAGATTCTAAAAGTCTTTTTCCCGACTCTACACGATTGAGAAATTTATATTCCAAAACTCCAAGTTCGAGCTTTGCATTCATGTGACGTGGGTTTGCAGCAATTATTTTCCTTAAGACATTTGCTGCATCATTGTGACGATCAAGCTTTGTTAACGTCAATGCTTCATGGAAAAATGGTTTGATCCACTGAGGCCAGAGCTGCTCTGCCGAGCGAAAATACCCGACCGCCGGTGCATACTCATTGGCACCTTCAAGAAGATATCCTTTCAAGTAGTAAAATAGAATGGGTGGTCGAGTCTGACTTAAGTGAGTTTCCAAAGTGGATTCGGTCAAATTCTTTGCTTCCTGATATCTCCCACGCACAATGAGATCAATCACTCGGCATGTGGCTGCGCTCTGACCTCCAGGATCAAGAGCAGCTGATCGCTGCACCACCGTTGAAACAACTTTTAAATCCGCTGAGTCTTGAAATGCGAAGGGCCAAAGCTCCAGATGGGTCATGCACAAAAGTGCAAAGGTTTCCGGTTGTTTTTCATTGATCTCAAGTGCTTGAACAAATCTGTTTTGTGCCTTGATATAGCCCTCAAATGTATCTCCGAGAAAATATTGTAGTCCCTGAGTCACAATCGCTTTTGTGTCTTTTACTTCGCCAGGACGAGATGCCTCAGGGGCAAGTAGCCGAACGCGCTCCTCTTGATTACCCGCTTCGCCCTGAAATAAGAACGAAGCGCCAACCACTAGCGCTAAAGAAATTGCAATACCCCAAACAGACTTCTTTGCGATCTGTTTAATTAAAACACCCTTAACGTTAACAAGCTCTAAGACTTCGCCTTCATCATTTTTCTTTCTCTTCTTTGAGCGCTTCTTTCTAGAAGAGTCTGAATGTGACGCTGGTTCGACTTCTAGCCCTGAAGATGGAATATCCGCTTCAATTCCAAGCTCTTTAAAAAGCTCTTCCTTATTGCGAATCGTTTTCTTAGCCTCTTTGTCGTCGGAAACTTTAACAGTAATAAAATCATCCTGGGTCTCTTCGTTCTCCTCTATTGTGGAACCCTGATTCCCCAAAACTTCCAAAAGTTTGTCGTAAAAAACCGGATCGTTTGAAATCTGTATCCAGTGACCGGATGGATAGAGAGAGATCTCTTCTTCACCGGTCAACTCACTGCGCTTGATTTTATGGAGGACTTTTTCAGTGGAATACGGCCCAGAGATGCGACCAAGTGCATCTTTAATGATCCAGCGTTTGCCTTCCGATTGGCTCAAAATTCTCTCCGTATTCAAAACAGGTAGTTCCAGATTGGGATTTGGACCCAAAATTGAACCAGCATCCGTAAATTATAGAAATTATAAGCGGTTTTTCCAACACGGCCAAAGAACGGTTCCATTATGGAACAGGAGCTAGACCTTCATTTACAAAAGATTTCGCCGTGACGTTGGCACCGCCTTTGCTCTTTAGGACGGTGTTCGGAAACTTTAAGGGGGAAATCATGGGAAAATATATCGTCGCACTCTATGTTGTAACCACACTCTTGCTATCTGGTTTTGCTAAAGCGGATCAGGTCGGACGCGATGCAATTCTTAACGATGTCGGCTTTATTAAAGATACATTAGATTTTGTCGTATCTGGCATTAGCGGCGATGGCTGCACCAATCACATCATGATTGCTGAACAAAGTGGTGAAAAAGGCGAGTTTATTAAGTTTCGTGTCATTGAAAGTGTTTCTCTCTCCCAAGTCTGCATTCAGCAAGTGACTGAATTCACCAAAAGAATCCCTACAAAGGCTTTAGTTCTCGTTTCAAATTTAGAAATCGACCCCAACCAAGTCTATGTTCTGACCGTTTCCAACTCCCCAGTTACGGTTGAAGTGCTTGGTAAAGAATTAATTCAATAAGAGTTCGTCAAAACGATCGGGTCTTGCCCCCCAAGCCTAGACCCTAAGAAATTAAGCCCGGTTGATACTTCAGCCGGGCTTTTCTTTTTGAGCTTAAACTCTTGTGATTTTCGCACCTAGACGGCTTAACTTTTCTTCCATCTTTTCGTATCCACGATCAAGATGGTAAATTCGATTCACTTCGGTTTCACCATCCGCAGCCAATCCTGCCAATATTAAACACGCACTAGCCCTTAGATCAGTCGCCATGACGGGCGCACCTTTAAGTTTGTGCGGCTGACCGCGAACAATCGCGACTCTAGTTTTTGGAGTGATATCTGCGTTCAATCGAACGAGTTCCTGGACGTGCATAAATCTATTCTCGAAAATAGTTTCCGTAATCACACTGGTCCCCTGGGCGTGGGCCATAAACGCCATGAACTGAGCCTGTAGATCCGTTGGAAATCCTGGGTGAGGTGCCGTTGTAACGTCAACACCCTTATATCCAGAATGTTTGTGAACGGTCATAGAGTCCTTTGTTTTAGTCACCTGGACTCCAGCTTCTTTCAATTTGGAAATCAAAGCATCCAAATCATCGGGCTGACACTTTTTAATTGTGACTTCTCCGCCTGTGATTGCGCCAGCAATTAAGAGTGTTCCGGCTTCAATACGATCCGGAATCACTTCATGTTCAGAAGGCTTCAAACTTTCCACCCCTTGAATGCGGATGATACTTGAGCCTTGTCCGGAAATCTTTGCGCCCATTTTAATGAGGTAGGCGGCGAGATCGACAATCTCTGGTTCTTTCGCCGCATTCTCAATGAGTGTCTCTCCATCAGAAAGGCAAGCTGCCATCATTAAATTTTCCGTCCCAGTGACTGTGGGAGATTCAAAAATAAGTTTTGTACCCTTCAATCGTTTGGCTTTACCGAGAACATATCCTGACTCGACCTGGATATCTGCGCCCATTTCCTTTAGACCTTCAAGATGAAGATCAATCGGTCGAGTACCAATTGCGCAACCGCCAGGAAGGCTCACCTTTGCCTCACCATACTTTGCCATCAGCGGACCGAGACAAAGGATACTGGCTCTCATCTTTCTTACTAAATCATAAGGAGCTTCCAGAACTTTTAGTTTGGGAACTTTGATTCGCATCGTGTGGTCTTCGCGTGTGACTGAGCATCCTAAGTACTCAAGCAAAGATACCGTGGATTGGATGTCCATTAGGTTTGGAACATTGTGAAAAACATGCTCTCCTTCCGCCAGAAGTGTTGAGAAAAGCAAAGGCAGCGCTGAATTCTTTGCACCACTTGCTTCGACCTCACCTGCTAAAACGGACCCACCACGAACCACCATTTTTTGCATTTCAACTCCTTTACGGCTTTCTTGCCGAAACCGAACGATAAATTCCTGCTAAATCTTTATATATCGAAATATCTGAAAATCCGAGCTTCACGAGAAGAGTCCGGACTGCGGTCTCTTGATGGATTCCAAATTCCATCAGAAGAATTCCACCACTTTCTAAGTTTGAAAATGCAATCTTTGACCATTCTTTTATATGGTCTAAGCCATCACTCCCGGAAAACAAGGCCTCTTTAGGCTCAAACTTTTTAACGTTCTCTTCAACGCTATGATCATCCAATGCAATGTAAGGAGGATTTGCAACGACCAGATGAGCTCTCTTAGTGAATGTGAACTCTGAAACATCCGCACAGATAAACTCACATCGATCTATAAGATCTAAGTTCTTGGCATTTTTAGTCGAAATCTGAAAAGCTTTTTCGCTCACATCCAAACCGATGAGTCGAGCCTCTGGAACTTCTTTAAGAATAGAAAGTCCAATGCATCCGCTCCCACATCCAAAATCATAAACAAGCGGGCTTTGAAAAGAGTTTGACCTGAGGAAACGAACTCCTTCTTCCACAAGAGTTTCAGTTTCAGGTCTTGGGATTAAGACCCCTGGCTCCACGAAGAAAGTATCTCGATAAAATCCTCTTTCCTTAAGAATATATGCCAGTGGTTCACCCAGACAGCGTCGCGAAGCAAGATCAAATGCTTCTTTTTCATAGTGTGTTTTTTCCAGAATCATGCGCGCTTCAAGATAAGAATTTTCAATGCCACAGTTTTTTAAATGTTTTGCTAGTTTGAATTCGAGATCATCAATCACTGAGAGGCCTGATTTTTTAATGCTTCAGCTTGGAAATGTGTGATTAACGGTTCAATTAGTGGTGCCAGCTCACCATTCATAACCTCGTTGATGGAGTGAACTGTAAGTCCAATTCTGTGATCCGTGATTCGCGTTTGAGGAAAATTATAAGTACGAATTCTTTCCGATCGATCTCCTGTTCCGATCTGAGAAAGACGCGCATCCGAGGCCTCCTTTCGAACTTTTTCCTCTTCCACCGCGAGCAATCTTGAATAAAGAATTTTCATTGCTTTTTCGCGGTTTGAAATCTGAGATTTACCCTCTTGGCAATACACAACAATTCCCGAAGGAATATGAGTCAGTCGCACAGCCGATTCAGTCCTGTTCACAGACTGCCCACCACTTCCACTCGCTCTCATCACATCGACCCTTAAATCATTCGGATCAATCTTGATTTCATTTTCTTCGGCCTCTGGAATAACAGCGACTGTGATCGTTGAAGTGTGAATGCGCCCCGAGGCTTCCGTCTTTGGAACCCGCTGCACACGGTGAACTCCGCTTTCAAACTTCAATTTAGAATAAACTTTTTCTCCCTGAATTGCAGCAATGACTTCTTTGTATCCGCCAGCATTTCCTTCAGAAATGGACATGACTTCCACTTTCCAACCTTCGGAGTCCGCATAGTGAGTGTAGGCCCTAAAAAGTTCATAAGCGAATAAGCTCGCCTCATCTCCACCCGCACCAGCACGTATTTCTAAAATGATATCTTTATCGTCATTTGGATCTTTAGGAAGAAGTAGAATTTTTAGCTCAGACTCAAGTTCCAGTATCCGTTCCTCAAGCTGCGAAAGTTCCTCTTTCGCCATCGACCTTAAGTCCTCATCTTTTTCTTCTTGAAGGATTTCCTTGTTGCCTTGGATGTCCGAGCGGACCTTTTTATAATCACGAAAGACGGTTACAACCTTTTCAAGTTCAGAAAGCTCTTTCATCAGCTTTCGATACTTGTTCTGGTCATCCGCAACGCCAGGCTCCATCAAAGACTGGTTGATTTTCTCGTATCGTGATTCAACTTCATTTAGCTTTTCAAACATAAATTTGAATTAGCCACTCATTGAAGAGAGAAAGTCGGTATTCGTTTTTGTGGAATCCAATTTTCCGATTAAAAATTCCATACTGTCGACCACATTCATTGGTGCAAGAACCTTACGAAGGATCCACAGACGGTTTAAATCAGCTTTGTCGACCAAGAGATCTTCTTTCCTTGTTCCAGACTTATTAATATCCATACAAGGGAAGATTCTTTTTTCCATAAGCTTACGATCCAAATGAATCTCTGAGTTACCTGTTCCTTTGAACTCTTCGAAAATAACTTCATCCATTCGCGAACCGGTATCAATCAATGCTGTTGCAATAATCGTCAAGCTTCCGCCCTCTTCAATATTTCTAGCGGCACCAAAAAAGCGCTTTGGCTTATGAAGAGCGTTTGAGTCCACACCGCCTGAAAGAATTTTTCCAGATGGCGGAACAACTGTATTGTAAGCGCGCGCCAATCGAGTGATCGAGTCTAAGAGAATAACAACGTCATGCTTGTGCTCGACCAATCGCTTCGCCTTTTCAATCACCATCTCAGCGACTTGAACGTGACGAGTCGGTGGTTCATCGAAAGTCGAACTTACAACCTCGCCCTTCACACTGCGAAGCATGTCCGTCACTTCTTCCGGACGCTCATCAATAAGAAGAACTATCAAAGTCACTTCTGGATGATTTGTTGCGATTGCGTTGGCAATGTTTTGCATCAAAACAGTCTTACCAGTACGCGGTGGAGCAACAATAAGTGCTCTTTGACCTTTTCCTAATGGTGCCATCAGATCCACAACCCGGGTGGTGTAGTCTTTTGGAGTGTACTCAAGCTTCAAGCGCTCGTTCGGATAAAGAGGAGTCAGGTTATCAAAAAGAATTTTGTCTTTGGCATTCTCTAATGGTTCAAAATTCAATGTGTCCACTTTGAGAAGCGCGAAGTAACGCTCGCCATCTTTTGGCGGACGAACGGTTCCACTTACGGTGTCACCGGTTCGAAGACCGAACCTGCGAATCTGAGATGGACTCACATAAATATCGTCGGGCCCTGGTAAATAATTATAATCTGGTGATCTTAAAAAGCCATATCCATCGGGAAGGATTTCTAAAACACCATTTCCAAAAATATCCCCAAGTTGGGCTGCACGCTTTAGGATTTCAAAGACCATGTCCTGGCGACGTAAGCCAGCTGCGTTTTCAATCTTTAATTTGAGTGCAAGTTGGGTCAGATCACGAATATCTTTTGATTTTAAATGTTTAGAGCTGAGGTCGCGCTTTTCTTCTTCGGTGAGATTGATATCTGAAAGGTCTACGGGTTGTGAGTTCTCTTCGGAATCCTCGTATTGACCTGGAGTTGGTCCGTTGTATTCGTATTCTCGTTGCGGCTGATGACCATTGTTTCGATTTCTTCCGCCATTGTTTCTCTTTTGATTTCGTCCGCTACCTCCGCCGCCGCTTCGACCACGAAAATGGCGCTCAGATCTCAATTCTCTTTTCCCGCCGGAAGATTCACTGCGCTCTTGTTTTGTTTCTTGCTTCGCTTCTTGTTGTTCTGATTTAGTTTCTTGCTTTGTTTCTTGTGGAGCTTCGCTGGATGATTCACTTTGAGATTTAGCGGTTTTCTTCGGCTTATCTGACGGGTCCGTCGTTTTCTGATCCATTTTTTATCCTTTGATCCGGTATTAGAAGGTCATTCCTTAGGTCTTAACTGAGTTTTTATGGTGCACTTTTTGAGTTGCACGTTTTTGAATGGCATTTTTTATTGAAATATTGCTTTGAAAAGCTCCCCTAGATTACGAGGGAATTAGACAAAAGGCCATAAAAAATAATCAGCTGCGGCTCGATTTGGGAATTTACCGCAATGTGTCTATTGAATCTGGCGAAAAATGTCTAATTTTTTATCGGGCGTAAAATTTAAATACTAGAAATCCTTAAACTTTTTCCAAAAGAAGCCGATCTTTTATACAGCTTTTTCTTCAGCAAAGGAAAGAGGAGTTCACGATTATGGAAAAGTCCAAAATGCCTGCCAAACGATTGCCTTTAGTTCTTAAGGTCGAGTTTCGCAAGAGCTACGCCCGCCAAGATGCTAAGGGTGTGCTCAAAAATATTAGTTTAACCGGGGCATTTTTAGAAACGGATCTGGTTGATCTTGCTCCATCAGATAAACTCATCATCACATTTCAAGTCAGCGAACGGGTTCGGAAGATGACTGGAACAGTGATTTGGAAAAATGGCCGAGGCTGTGGAATTCAGTTTCAACCATTCAACAAGCGCGATGTGCAGATCGTTGATGACCTTATGTACTTTGTCGAGAACCGCCGCGAAGGCCGCAGAATGGTTCTCGAAAATATTCTTAAGCAGGTCGCTTAAACAAACTCAGATTATTCAATCTGAGTTTGTGTCGTCGTATTAAAATCGACTGGTCGTCGAGCTCTTCTTTTTCGGATCGCAATAAACAATGCAACACCCGCAAGTAGTAAAATAGCCCCTACTCCAAGCGCCATGGTCTGATTGGGATCATCCATGGAAGTGTCCCCAGCCATTTCCATCGGCGGAGCCGTTTCCATTGGAGGAGGCGGTGGCGGCGGAGGTGGCGGCTCCATCTCGGCCATAGATCCCACGGCCGCAGATCCCGCATCGTCCATTTGTGGATTTGAGAAGTCATCCATCATATCCATGTCAGATGGTCCTTCTGGAACTTCGGGAATATCATTGAGCGCCATATCCTGAGCGGGTGGCGCTGTTTCAACTGGAGCTGCTGGAAGCTCCGGCTCCGATTCCACAACCGGCGGCTCCATCGCAACTTCTGATTCCATTACACTGGGTTCAGGCTCATTTTGCGCCAATGTTGGAATCGAAACTGGAGTGGATTTCCAGTATCGAAGTGCGATTCCCGCAGGAAGCACATCTTTTGATTCAACGTCATGATTTAGAGACCAGAGCTCCATCCAGCTTCTTGGATGACCAATTAGGGTCGTACCAAGATCTCTGATATTGTCGCCCTCTTGAGTGATATAAGTTTGTGCTGGAATGCCTGCGTCTTCATAAAAAGTTTTTACAGTTTCCATATCGTTTGGACGCTGTGGAGAATTGTAATAATACTTGTCTCCCACTCGAATCGTACGCGAGCAGTTGTATGCATTGATTGAACAAAGCTCATCAACACGATCACCACCAAAAATCTTTTGGCTGATCGATTGGAGAGTATCTCCATCTCTTGCAATATAAATCCCGTTCACAGCTTTACCTGCATGCATGTAGGGAACCGAGATCACCTTTTTCAAGGGCACAGGCGTCGTAGTTGCTGGCTCTGATTCAACTTCAATTTCAGAGGAAGTGTACATATCCGGTTCAGAAAGTGTAGGTTCTGGAGTCGGCTCTGAAGTTGTCTCGAGACTCGAGTCCGCAGCAAAATCTGGCTCGGCCGATTCATATGGAGCTCCAAAATCCGGCTCTGCCGTGTCAGTACTGTCGGCAAGCAATGGATCTTCCGTTGGAGCACCAAAATCAGGGGCTAGATCATCAAGTGGAGCTTCAGTAGGAGTGGATTCTGCAAATGTGGACTCAGAGAAGTCGTCGCTTCCAACTGTCGGTGTCTCTTCTAGAGGCTGCGATGGCGCTTCTTCAGTGAGTGCAAATTCTGATTCTGCCGCAAAGGGATCTCCTTCAGATCCGAGATCTGCAAACGGATCTGCTCCGCCACCATCAAAGTCCAAAGATAAGTCATCGTTGTTGTCGATCGCTTCAGCTATTTCTAAACTCTCATCAGTGACTTCCGCATTGGATTGATCACCTTCAGTTTGGCTACTGGTACAACCAGAAGAAATCGCTATGGAAAAAACGCTTATTGCTAAAATTAACAGCTGACTCGGTTTCATTTTGCTATCACCTCAATGTAATAGTGTTCGCTCTGATTTATTACATCACACACCTTTTGCGATGAAAAGTTATCAAAAAAAACAAATGCGAAAGCCGGACGTTAGACTTTGGTCTAGGTGGTCGGCTTTTCCTTTGCGAGTGGGCATTTGAAGGGGCGGGTCAGGTAAAGAAGTGAATTCTTTGATACCTGAGAAAGGTCTGTTCGCTGGGCTATTGTTGCGTCTAGTTTCAGGCGTGCACCCACTGTGATCTTTCGCTTTTCAAACCAGCCCTTACTCATTTCCAGCGCAAACTGAGACTTTTGTGAACTTTGGTATTGAGGGATTTGTGTCTGCATCACCGAGATGGCGGGAATCATGTCGACAAGTTCCTGCAAACACCCGTTTTTATCGAAAAAACCAATCGTTAATGGAACGAAGGTGTTCTTCATCCAAAACGAAAGTATCTGTTCTTTTTCAAATACAAAAAGTACACCTTCATTTTCATTTAGCTTCTGAACATGCATGAGGCCAAGCTGTCTATCTTCGTTGTTCGCAGCGATATAAAGATTCTCAATTTTATTTCCACGCAATTCCGCTTCAACTTTTGGAAAATCTTTATAAGATCTCGCATGTCCTTGAACGTGCAAAACTAAAACAAGCAAGCTAAGTAAGTGCAGCACCATAACGAACTCCTCGCACCGAAACTTCCATTTCACTGAGACCGACATGATCTAGAAATTCAAATAAAACGGCACAGCCCGCGACAATAACATCCGCACGTTGAGGCGGCAGTCCTCTAACATTTTCACGTTCACTCAATGTCATTCCTCGCAAAGTCAGCATCCAGTTTTCTAAAACAGATTTGCGAAGAACAAAGCCATCGATCTTTGCTGGGTCAAAAGTTTCCAGTTCAAGCTCCATAGCCGCCAAAATCGTAGGTGTACCTGCTACGCCAACTGCAGATTTTAATCCGAGTTTTGGCCAGACTGGATTGAGTCTCTCACGTATATAAGTTCGCATCGCTAAAAATTCACTCATTGGCATAGGATCATCTTTGCCAAAAAGGTCCATTAAGCGAACACTTCCAACATCCACGCTGGCGCCAATGATTTGCGATGTCTTTTTGTCTTTGTAGATGAGTTCTGTTGATCCGCCGCCCACATCGATCACACAAGAGTCCGGCTTTTCTGATTTATCTGAATAAGCTCCACGATAAGTAAGCTCTGCTTCTTCGGTCCCAGAAATCACAGTCAATTGAATTCCAAAAGACTTGGCGAGGTCAAACAATTCATTTGAATTTTCAACATCTCGAGCCGCACTGGTGGCGACAGCAACAACTTTTTCCGCAGAATGCTTTTCGATCAAAGATTTATAGTCTCGCAGAGCATCTTCAATTCGCTTCAATGCGTCCGGGTGGAATTTCCTGGATTGATGCACACCCTGGCCCATTTTAGTGACTCTCGTCTCATCGCAAAGCACATTCTGAATTTTCCCATCTCTTACCTCTGCAATCAGAAGCAGGGTGGTGTTTGATCCAAAATCAAGGCTTGCGACTCGCATACTTTTCTATGAATCCAATTTCTCTTTTAGAATCTTATTGAGCAGCTCTGGATTCGCCTGACCCTTCGATTCCTTCATGGCCTGGCCAACAAAGAAACCAAAAAGCTTGGTCTTTCCCGCTCGATAGTCACTCACGGCCTTTTCATTCGCGCTCATTACAGACTCAACAATCTTTTCAATAGTGGCTTCATCTGTGATCTGCGACAGACCCAAAGCTTTAACAAGATCCTTTGGAGATTTCTTGGTGTTCCACATTTCCTGAAAAACCTGCTTCGCCATTTTTCCGGAAATTTCCTTAGATTCGATCATCGAGACGAGCTCTGCCAAATGATCGGAAGAAATCGGGGAGTCCTTCACCTCAAGTTTGTTTTCATTTAATGACCGAAGCAGTTCAGTCATTATCCAGTTGGACGTGCTCTTTGGCTCACCGCTTTTCTTTGCTGCGTTCTCAAAGTAATCTGCCAATTCTTTTTCCTGAGTTAAAATCAAGGCGTCATATTGCGGAAGCTGATATTCCGACTGAAAGCGATTGGCTCGATTCAGCGGCAGCTCCGGAAGAGAAGATTTAATCTTTTCAATCCATTCTTCTTCAACTTTAACCGCTAGAAGATCCGGGTCGATAAAGTAACGATAGTCATGAGCATCTTCTTTAGAGCGCATGGAGAACGTTTTATTCTTGGTGGAGTCATATAAGCGTGTTTCTTGAACGATCTCTTCTCCGGACTCCATGCAATCAATTTGTCGTTGAATCTCATATTCAAGGGCTTTTTCAACAAATCGAAAAGAATTGATGTTTTTTAATTCGACTTTGGTTCCAAACTTTTCTGTTCCAGCTTTACGGATGCTCACGTTGCAATCGCATCGCATTGAACCTTCTTCTAAGTTTCCATCACACACTTCTAGATAACGAAGAATCTGCCTAACACTTCGAGCATATTCTGCTGCTTCTTGGGGGCTTCGCAAGTCCGGTCCGGAAACGATTTCGAGAAGTGGCACTCCGGCGCGATTTAAATTTATCAGAGAGTAATCTCCGTGATGTGTGCTTTTACCTGCATCTTCTTCCATATGTGCGCGCTCAATTCGCACTCGCTTCTTTTCTTCATTGACGTAGAATTCGACAAAACCTTCTTCGCAAAGAGGCTCATCATACTGAGAGATCTGATATCCCTTTGGGAGATCCGGATAAAAATAATTCTTTCTTGCAAACCGACTGCTGTTTCGAATTTTGCAGTTCAACGCCAATCCGGTACGGACAGACAACTCCACAGCCTTTCGATTCACAACGGGAAGCGCACCAGGTAAGCCGAGACTCACTGGGCTGACATTTTCATTGTCGCCAGCCTGAAACTCCGTAGAGTCTGAAGAAAACATTTTACTCTTTGTTGAAAGTTGCGCGTGAATTTCCAAACCAATCACTGGTTCCCAATTATTAGAAGCCATCTGGTAACCTTTCTTTAATACCCGCACGCTCTTCCAGAGCATAAGCTGCATCAAAAATGATTTGCTCGTTAAAAGGAGCTCCCATCAACTGAACTCCGATTGGCAAGCCTTCCTTCGAAAATCCCATTGGAACACTCATCCCTGGAACGCCAGCCAAGTTCGCGGAAGTTGTAAAGATATCGTTTAAATACATTGCAAGTGGATCTGAAACTCGTTCTCCCAATTTAAAGGGGAGTGTCGCCGTTACAGGACCAAAAATAAAATCTGCTTTTTGAAATGCTTTATGAAATTCATCTGCAAGAAGCCTTCTAATTTGTCCGGCTTTTTTGTAGTAAGCATCATAGTAGCCACTTGAGAGTGCATAGGTACCAAGCATAATTCTTCTTTTTACTTCCGTGCCAAAACCCTCGCCTCTGTTTCTGCAGTAAAATTCGTCAAGGCTTTCTGCTGGTCGCTCCTCAAACGAGCTCCGATATCCGAATCGGACACCATCATAGCGGGCCAGGTTGGAAGAGGCTTCACTTGTTGCCACCATATAATAGACGGGTATTGCTAGGTTTGAGTACGAAAGCGAAACTTCAACAATTTCCGCACCAGCTTCTTTAAACATCTCAAGGGCTCTATCGACCTGAGCGCGAATTTCTGGGTCAATCTCCGCATCGATGTACTCTTTTATCACGCCAACTTTTTTGCCTTTAAGATCGCTTGAAATATGATCGGCCCATTGAGGCACAGACTTCCGACTTGTGGTGGAGTCATTCTCATCGTGTCCGGAAATCACTTCCGCAATCAGTGCTGCGTCTTTCACTGTGCGAGTCATCGGCCCCGCCTGATCAAGACTCGATGCAAAGGCCACAATCCCATATCGGCTCACTCGGCCGTAAGTGGGTTTGAATCCGACCACTCCACAATAACTTGCAGGCTGACGAATGGATCCGCCCGTGTCCGTTCCAATACTTGCTGGCACCAAACCAGCAGCAACAGCAGCAGCGGATCCACCACTGGATCCACCTGGCACATACTTTTTATTCCAAGGATTTTTTGTCGGACCGAAAAAAGAATTTTCCGAGCTTGATCCCATTGCGAATTCATCCTGATTAAGTTTTCCCAGAACAATCGCACCGTCCGCTTCCAGTCGACTTACAACTGTTGCGCTATAGGGTGGGACAAAGTTCTCAAGCATTTTTGAAGCTGCAGTTGTTTTAAGTCCTTTGGTGCAAAGAAGATCTTTGATTCCAATTGGCAGTCCTAAGAGTTTTCCGCTCTCATTATTTGATCTCTTTTGAT
>CAZWVK010000026.1:0-26474 GCA_964636785.1 uncultured Pseudobdellovibrionaceae bacterium
GCTGCACTCGATGGAATCTGATAGTCTACAAACTCCAAAAACGCTGTCGGAGAAGAATCACCGGCTCGACGTCCAATTTTAATGATGCGAGTGTACCCACCTGGACGGTTAGCGAAACGATCTTTCAAGTCCGTACTTAAGAGCTCAACAACACCAGGATTAGGGTATCGAGACTCAAGAAGACGTCTTGAGTGAAGAGTTCCCTTTTTGCCAAGAGTGATTGCTTTTTCAACGTGACGGCGAACTTCTTTGGCTTTCGCTAAAGTTGTTTTAATTCGGCCATGCTCTACAAGAGAGTAAACAAGCCCTCGAATCAAAGCTACGCGAGGTCCCTGGCGTCTAGAAAATGAATGTGTTTTGGTTCTATGTCTCATAATTTACTCTCCGCTCAATTCCGTTTATTGAGGCATTCCGCTTCCGCTATTGTTTTGCTCAGCTGCGTTCATCATGGCTTGTTGGGCTCGTTGAGGATTGTTTGGATCCCATCCCGGAGGTGGCCATCCTTCAATTTTCATTCCTAAGCTCAATCCCATATTCGAAAGGATTTCTTTGATCTCGTTCAAAGACTTACGACCAAAGTTTTTAGTCTTAAGCATTTCTGCTTCTGACTTAGTGACCAGTTCACCGATGTGGCGAATATTCGCATTTTTCAAGCAATTCGCAGATCGTACAGAAAGCTCGAGATCATCAACTGATCTGAATAAGTTTTCGTTGAACTGAGGAGTTGAAGTCGTTTCTTCTACAACTTCCGGCTCAATGTCTTCATCAAAGTTTAAGAACACTTGAAGTTGTTCTTTAAGAATTTTAGATCCCAAAGAAACACTCTCTTCGGGACGAAGTGAACCATCGGTCCAAACTTCCAAAGTCAAAGCATCATAATCTGTTCTTTGACCAACACGAGCTGCTGAAACGTGGTAGTTCACACGACGAATTGGAGAGTGCAAAGAGTCCACTGGAATATATCCAACGCCAAGATCCTGACCGCGCCCTTCCGCTTCCATATATCCACGACCGTAACTCACAATGATCTCAGCTTCGAATTTTCCATCTTTTCCAAGAGTTGCAATATGCTGCTCTGGATTTAGAACTTCTAAGCCTTCGGTGGTTTGAATGTCGGCCGCAGTCACTTTGCCTGGACCTGTTTTAGAAATACGAACAGTTTTATTTTCTGCATCCGCTTGGCGAAAACGCACTTCCTTCAGGTTAAGAATAATATCCGTCACATCCTCAAGAACGTCTGGCATTGTGCTGAACTCATGAAGAACGCCTTCCAACTTAACTGCAGAAACTGCGGATCCCATCATAGAGCTCAAAAGAACGCGACGAAGAGAGTTACCTAGGGTGACGCCGTACCCACGCTCAAGTGGACGGATAAAAAACTTCCCGTATGTGGAGGATAATGATTCTTTTTCCACCTCAAATCCTTTGGGCTGAATCAAATCTCTCCAGAATTTGTAGTAGTGTGGCTGAACTGTCATTTGTGACATGAATGGCTCCTCAACTCTTAAATTGTTAAATTCGAATAATTTAAAATGCTAAACAAAAATTAAACTCTACGTCGCTTTGGAGGTCGACATCCGTTGTGAGGCACCGGAGTCAAATCTCGCATTGAGTTTACTCGAAAGCCCATTCCCGCAAGAGCTCGAACCGCTGGCTCTCTACCTGCTCCTGGTCCACGAATAATAACATCCACAGATTTCATTCCCGCTTCGAGTGCTTTCTTTCCAGCATCTTCTGCAGCAACTTGAGCAGCGAATGGCGTCCCTTTACGACTTCCTTTAAATCCAAGCATTCCTGCAGAAGACCAAGCCACTGCATTTCCGTTTAGATCAGTGAAAGTGATGATCGTGTTTCCAAAACCAGACTGGATAAAACACTTTCCGGTTGGAACGTTCTTTTTAACTTTTTTCTTTGTGGTTTGTTTCGAAGCTTCAGCCATTTTCATTTACCCCTTACACGGCCTTTTTCTTGTTAGCTACAGTTTTTCTAGGACCTTTACGGGTTCTAGAGTTGGAACGAGTGCGTTGACCTCGAACAGGAAGACCTTTTTTATGTCGTAGGCCTCTGTAGCAACCTAAATCCATCAATCGCTTAATGGAAAGACCCACTTCCCTTCTCAAATCACCTTCAACTTTGAAATTCGATTCGATTGCATTTCGCAGTTGAGCCACTTGCTCATCTGTAAGTGCATCTGTGCGAAGCGCAGGATCAAACCCCACTTCAGTCATGATTTCTTTCGCTCGAGAACGCCCAATTCCGTACACGTACTGAAGAGCAATTTCGATCCGTTTATTTCTTGGTAAGTCTACACCTGCTATACGAGCCATTCCTCAATTACCCCTGCTTTTGCTTGTGCTTTTTATTTTCACAAATGACCCGGATCACTCCACGACGGCGAATCACCTTACATTTGTTGCATATTCTTTTTACTGAAGCCCTGACTTTCATAATAGATCCCTTTATTGGTTTCTTTTAAGCCCTTCCCAGGTCACTTTTTTTAGCGACCTGAGAAACTAACATCTACAACATGAGGTGTCTAGATTTTAGGTTGACTGATTCCCATTTTTTTACTGGGTTTCGTCAATTTCTCTCTCTAAACGCTCATACACATCTTCAACAGCGCCTTCTCCCTCTACAGAGACGAATTTGCTTTGTTTGGAGTAATAAGATTTCAACGGTGCCGTTGAGGTTTCATAAGCCTCAAGCCGCTTCGAAATGACCTCTTCGTGGTCATCTGGCCGTTGAATCAATTCTCCACCACACTGATCACAAACACCCTGAACTTTAGGGGGCTTGGCCTCAATATGGTAAACTGACCCACAGTTTTGACAAACTCGGCGACCAGTGAGCCTTTTAATAAGGCTTTCCCGATCCACCTCTAAAAAAACCGCTTTCTTTACTGGATTTCCAAACTCCTCAAGCAATTGGTCCAAAGCCTCCGCTTGAGCTGCGGTCCTGGGAAATCCATCAAATATAAAAGAGCCATCGGGCCTGGAGTTCACTTTCTCTTTAACTAGCCCGATCACCACCTGGTCAGGGACCAATTGGCCCTGATCCATGATCTTTTTTGCCTCGAGACCTAGTGCTGTTTGAGCCTTAATCGCCTCTCTCAGCAGATCTCCTGTACTAATGTGAGCAAATCCTTTTCGCTCGATCAGAAAAGAGGATTGGGTTCCTTTTCCTGCGCCCGGAGGGCCAAACAGGACAATGTTTCCCAATTTCCGACTCAATATTGAACCCTCCTGCTCTTAACCTTCACACCCTTCATCAACCCTTCATACTTTGCAGTCAGAAGGTGAGACTGAATTTGTTGACTGGTATCAAGAGCAACTCCAACCAAAATCAAAAGACTGGTTCCACCAAAATAAAATGGCACTTTAAAAGAGCTCACAAGAATCGTTGGAAGGATACAAATCGCGCTGAGATAAATAGCACCACTGACCGTCAAGCGATCAAGAACTCTTTTAATATAGTCCGCCGTGCTTTTACCAGCTCGAATTCCAGGAACGAATCCCCCATATTTCTTCAAATTGTCAGAAACTTCAGTCGGATTGAAAACAATCTCCGTATAGAAGAAGCAGAAAAACACAATCAATACGACAAACAAAACATTATAAATCGATCCCGTTGGAGACAGTGACTGACTCAACTCCTGCATCCAGGGCTTATCAATAAACTGAGCCATCGTAGCCGGAAACATTAAAAGACTGGACGCAAAGATGGGTGGAATCACGTTTGAAAAGTTAATTTTCAAAGGCAAATGACTTGTTGGTGTCTGAGTCATTCCTGACTGAGTTGCCGCTCTTTGGGAGTAATGAATCGGAATTCGTCGCTGACCCACTTCAAGAAAGATAATGAGGCCAATCACCACCACCATCAAAGCCACAATGAGAAATGCAACGAACCCACTGATCTCACCTGTACTTACCATCTGATAGAGTCGAACCGCTCCATGAGGAATCCCTGCCGCGATACCAGTGAAAATAATTAAGCTCGCTCCATTTCCGATTCCACGCTCGGTGATCTGCTCTCCTAGCCACATGATAAAGCAAGTGCCCGCAACAAGAGTTAAAATACTCATGAAGCGAAAGGATAAGATCCCACCAAAAGATTGAACCGTGACCAAACTTTGTCCTTCATGACTCGAGGTCAGCAAGAAAGTGGACATCGCATAGCCCTGAACAATCGCCAATACAATTGTCGCATAACGAGTGTACTGATTGATTTTTTTACGGCCCTGCTCACCTTCTTTCTTAAGCTGTTCCAGATAAGGAACCGCCGTTTGAAGAAGTTGAAAAATAATCGATGCGGAGATGTATGGCATAATTCCAAGTGCAAAAACACTGAAACGCTCCAGAGCTCCACCTGTAAATGTATTGAAAAGCCCAAAGATTCCCGAACTCTGAGCTTGGAAAAACTCCATGATCAGACCTGGATCGACCCCAGGAACGGGAACGTGAACACCTAATCGGTAAATCGCCAGCATTCCCAACGTGAATAAAATCTTGGTGCGCAATTCTTTTGGAAAACTAAACGCTGGGTTAGCCACTATGAGATCACCTCAACCTGTCCACCGGCCTTTTCAATCGCTGCTTTCGCAGTTTCACTGAATTTATGTGCTCGAACTTTTAAACCCTGAGGAGCATCCCCAAGTCCTAAAATCTTGATCTGCGATCCCTTTCGAGCAAGACCTGCATTTTGAAGTTCTTCAGGTCCTACAGAACCTTTGAAGTCTTTAAGGTCTTTGAGATTAAGGACTTCATATTCATTTCTGAATTGAACGTTCGAAAATCCAAACTTCGGAAGTCTTCGAGCCATCGGCGTTTGACCACCCTCAAAGCCTCTACGAATTGGAGCGCCCTTACGAGCTTTTTGCCCTTTGTGTCCCTTTGTCGAAGTTCCGCCTTTACCAGAGCCTTTTCCCCGACCGAGAGCTTTTGACTTATGAGTTGATCCCTTAAACTTTTTCAACGAGGAAAGAGCTGACATTTTATGCCTCCACCTTAACTTCCAACCACTGCTGAACTTTCATAATTTGTCCGCGATTGGCAGGATTATCCTGAACAACAACTTCTTGATTGATGCGACGAAGCCCAAGGCATTCAAAAGTAGCTTTTTGACCTTTGGTTGTGCCAATCACACTTTTTATCAGTTTCACGCGAAATGACTTTGCCATTTTTATTCACCCTTAGTTACTTTTTGATTCACAAGCTGGGTTAAGCCATCCAATGTGGCTCTCACCGCATTGTGAGGGTTGGTTGTACCCACACACTTCGTTAAAATATCTTTGATTCCAACGGCCTCAAGGACGGCTCGAATCGGACCACCCGCAATAACTCCAGTTCCAGGAGCTGCAGGAAGCATGATGATTTTAGCTGCGCCGAATTTTCCAACAACTTGATGAGGAATCGTTCGACCTTCCTTTAAAATCACCTGACTCAAAGATTTCTTTGCCGTCCGACCCGCTTTTCCAATTGCTTCTGGAACCTCGCCGGCCTTTCCTGTGCCGAATCCAACTTGACCTTGTCCGTCACCAGCAACAACGAGCGCAGAGAACGAAAATCTTCGTCCACCCTTAACCACCTTGGCGACTCGGTTGATTGCTACCACTCTTTCTTGAAGTTCATTTTGACCTTCTGCCACGTCCGCTCCTCTTGCGTTAGAAATTTAAGCCCGCTTCGCGTGCTCCGTCTGCAATTGCTTTCACTCGACCATGGAAAACGTATCCACTGCGATCAAATACCACGTTCTTGATATTCTTAGACAACGCCTGCTTCGCAATTTCCTGTCCTACAGTTTTTGCCGTTTCCACGTTGCTGCTCTTTGCTTTAGATGCCAAAGACGAATAAGACACCAAAGTTTTGCCATTCACATCGTCAATAATCTGAGCGTAAATGTGCCGACCACTTCTAAAAACTGAAAGACGTGGACGTTCAGGAGAACCATCTACTTTCTTTCGGATTCTAGCCTTGTTCTTAAGTCGCTTAGTGACTTTGGCCGCCGTTTTGTTTTTCAGTTTAATCGAAATCACATTTCACCTCTTACTTAGAAGCTGACTTTCCAGCTTTTTTCTTAATCACTTCGTCAGAATACTTAATTCCTTTTCCGAGGTAAGGCTCTGGCGGTCTGAAAGATCGAATCTTTGCAGAAACTTCTCCAACCAACCCTCGATCGGCACCCTTGATGATCACCTTAGTTTGTTTATCCACTGTCACTTCAATTCCATCCGGAATTGGGAATGAAATCGGATGAGAGAATCCTAAAGTCAGCTCAAGCTTCTTACCACTTACAGCAGCACGGTAACCAACACCATTCAGCTCCAGCTCCTTAGTCCAACCTTTTGTCACGCCCGTGACTGCATTCTGAATCAGTGCGCGGTAAAGACCGTGGTAGGCTCGAGTTTGCGGCTCTGAGTTCTTTGGCTCGAGAGTTAAATTTTCTGCGGTTACATTCACCTTGATCTCAGGGCGAACTGGAACCTTAAGGGTATATTTTTGTCCCTTTACAGTTACTAGATTATCGGCACCAACAGTCACCTGGACCGATTTATCAAGAACAACGGGAGATCGACCAATTCTAGACATCTTTCACCTACCAAACCTGACACAAAAGTTCGCCGCCCAAGTTCTGGGAAGCTGCAGTTGCACCATCGACAATACCTTTATTAGTACTTAAAATCGCAATTCCATATCCATTTCGAACCAATGGAACCTCTTTGGAACGAACATACATTCTGCGCCCCGGACGGCTCACACGATCAATTGCAGTTATAGAGTGCTGACCTTTTTCGTCGTAACGAAGGTAAACTCTCATAACGCCTTGTTTTCCATCCTTTGCGACCTTGAAAGATCGAATATAGCCATTTTCCAAAAGGATCTTCGCAATACCGACTCTTGAGTTAGAAGACGGAATGTCCACCTTTTCGTGTTTAGCCATTCCAGCATTTCGAATACGAGTTAAAAATTCTCCAATAGTATCCATCTAAAAGTCTCTCCCTTATTTCTTTCTGAACGGAAAACCCATTGATTCAAGTAAAGCTCTGCCCTGTGCATCGTTCTCTGCAGAAGTACAGATCGTGATATTCATTCCACGAACCGTTTCAACTTTATCGTAATCAATTTCCGGAAAGATGATTTGTTCCTTAAGACCCATATTATAGTTCCCACGTCCGTCGAATCCTTTCGGAGAAAGTCCACGGAAGTCGCGCACACGCGGTAAAGAAAGATGGATAAGTCTTTCCATAAAAGACCACATTCTGTCTTTACGAAGTGTAACCGTAGCTCCAAGAGGCATCCCCTCCCGAAGCTTAAAGTTTGAAATCGCTTTTTTTGCTTTCGTCACAACTGCTTTTTGACCAGTGATTGCAGTTAACTCATCCACAGCCTTAGTCAAAACCTTTGGGTTTCTAACGGCTTCAGAAATTGAGGTATTAATCACAATCTTCTTAAGAGTTGGAACTTGCATTTTGCTCTTAAGACCAAGCTCTTTCATTAGAGCTTCAGAGATTTCTTCTTTGTATTTTCTCTTTAATTCCACTTCCATCGCAGACCTCACAGAACTTCTGGAGCTAAAGAAACGATTTTTACAAATTGTTTCGCTCTTAGTTCTCTAGCCACCGGACCGAAAATACGGGTCCCAATGGGTTCTTTGTTATTGTTAATTAATACCGCGGAGTTGTCGTCAAAACGAATGTAACTTCCATCCGGCCGACGAAGCTTGTGAACAGTGCGAACAATCACTGCTTTAGCTACATCACCTTTTTTTACTTTAGAATTCGCCATTGCCTCTTTGATTGAAACCACGATGATATCTCCGATAGAAGCATATCTTCGTTTAGTTCCACCCAAAACCTTGATGCACTGGACTTCTTTAGCACCAGAGTTGTCTGCGACCTTTAGTCGTGTTTGCATCTGAACCATTATTCAACCTCTATTATGCTTCTACTACAGCTTTTTCTAAGACAGACACTAGCGTCCATCGTTTGGTTTTACTTAAAGGACGACTCATACGAATCGAAACTTTGTCACCGATCTTTGCTTCATTCTTTTCATCATGCGCTTTAAAAACGGACGTTCTTTTTACGAACTTCTTGTACTTCGCATGTCGCACTCTACGGAAAATGAGTACTGAAATGGTTTTATCCATCTTGTCACTCACCACTTCGCCGATGATCTCGTTCTTGCGGCCCCGAGGCTTTTGAATGTTTTGATTCGTTTCAGCCATATCTTTCTCCAATTACGCTTTCTTCTTACCAAGTTTGCTTGCAAGAGCTGTGTTAATTCTCGCCATATCTCTGCGAGATCCTCTAATTTCAAGTGGATTGCCCAACTGTCCTAAAGAATGCTTCATTCGCGCCACAAACATCTCTTCAGCAAGCTTTGCTTTTCTTTTTACGAGCTCATCAACCGTTAGGTCTTTAATTTCTGTGTATTTCATTCTATTCCCTCGCAACCAATTTGGTCTTAAACGGAAGTTTATGAGCGGCAAGACGAAAAGCTTCTTCCGCTTGTTCTCGAGTGACTCCGTTCATTTCAAAAATAATTCGGCCTGGTTGCATTTTTGCCACCCAGTATTCAGGTGAGCCTTTTCCAGATCCCATTCTCGTTTCAGCAGGCTTTTTTGTGATTGGACGATCTGGGAAAACTCGAAGCCATAATTTTCCGCCTCTTTTCACAGAGCGGCTGATCGCAATACGACCGGCTTCCAATTGTCGAGATGTCAATCGACCTGCTTCCATACAGCAAAGTCCAAAATCACCAAACGCAAGATAATTTCCGCGAGTCGCAAAGCCTCCGTAGTGACCTCGGTGCTGTCTTCTCCACTTGACTCTTTTAGGACTTAACACGATTTGCCTCCTCTATCTCGCGAGCTGAGTAAACATCTCCTCGATAGATCCATACTTTTACGCCGATCAAACCATAGGTTGTTAATGCCTCAGCTGTTCCGTAATCGATGTCTGCTCTCAAAGTGTGAAGAGGAACGCTCTTCTCGTTGTACCACTCAGATCTTGCGATCTCTGCGCCATCGAGACGTCCACTCACTTTAATTTTAATTCCACGAACTCCGCCGCGAATTCCCGATGCAAGAGCTTTTTTAAGAGCTCTTCTCCATGAGATACGCTTCTCAAGTTGCATTGCGATGTTTTCCGCAACCAACTGAGCATCCACATCTGGCTTTCGCACTTCTTGAATATTTACGAAAACTTCATTCGGAGTGAGCTTCTGGATTTCAGCTTTTAATGCATCAATTCCAGTTCCCTTTTTACCAATCACAACACCTGGACGAGCTGTTGAAATGATAACTTTGATTTTATTTGCAGCTCGTTCCATTTCAATTTTTGCAACACCAGCGTGCTTCAACTTCGTTTTAATGAACTTTCGAAGTTTGTAATCTTCTTTGAAGTTATCAATGTACTGTTGACCCTTGGCATACCACCGAGAATCCCAGGTTCTGATCACTCCGACTCTAAATCCAATTGGGTTAACCTTTTGTCCCACGAATCAACCTTCCTTATTTTTCATCCAAAACGACGTTGATATGACTTAGCTTTTTTCTCACCATAAATGCTCGACCTTGAGCTCGAGGACGGAATCTTTTTATCGAAGGTCCCATGTCCACCCAGATCGACTTTACAAATAAATTATCAAGATCGATGACTTTCTTTTGTTCCGCATTGGCCACAGCAGACTCGATCAACTTCTTCATTAACCGCGCACCTTTCTTTTCCGAGAAAGTCAGGATCTTTACGGCTTCATTCACATCTTTTCCACGAACAAGGTCTGCCACCAGTCTGGCCTTCTGAGCTCCGATTCGTACAAAACTTAAACTTGCTTTCACTTCCATGGCTATTTCCTTATTTCTTTCCAGGTCCAGCAGGGCCGGTTTTCTTCTCAGCATGACCCGAATAGGTTCTAGTTGGTGCAAATTCTCCAAACTTATGACCGATCATATTCTCAGAAACATAGACCGGAATGAACTTTCGGCCGTTGTGAACTGCGAAAGTCAAGCCCACGGCCTCAGGAAGAATTGTAGATCTTCGAGACCAGGTCTTAATTACTTTTTTATCACCAGTTTCAATAGCCTTTTGGATCTTTGCATCTAAATGATGATCTATAAAAGGTCCTTTTTTTACCGAACGAGCCACGCTTTACTCCCTATTTCCTTTGTTTTCTCGCGCTTCTACGCTTAATGATCATTTTATCAGTGCGCTTATTATGTCGAGTCTTAGCTCCTTTAGAAGGCTTGCCCCAAGGAGTCACTGGATGATGACCTTTACCAACACCCTCACCACCACCGAGTGGGTGATCAATTGGGTTCATGGCCATACCACGAACAGTAGGACGCTTACCCTTCCAACGAGTACGACCCGCTTTTCCAGAGCTAATGTTTTCGTTGTCCGTATTTCCAACCTGACCAATCGATGCACGACAAACTGATAGTATTTGCCGAACTTCACCGGAAGGAAGTTTCACCTGACAGTACTTTCCAACTTTACCAACAAGAGTAGCCTCTGATCCTGCACCTCTTGCAACTTGTCCGCCCTTACCAGGACGTAACTCAATGTTGTGAATCGATGTGCCGGCAGGGATATCTCCTAAAGGCAAATTGTTTCCTGGCTTAATATCTGCTGAGCTTGAGGAAACAACCGTGTCACCAACATTCAAACCAATTGGCGCAATGATGTATGCCTTTTCTCCATCCGCATAATGAAGGAGTGCAATTCGACATGTTCTGTTTGGATCATATTCGATGGCCGCCACTTTAGCCGGGACCTCATATTTATTTCGTTTGAAATCAATCAGACGATATCGACGCTTATGTCCACCGCCCTTTTGCCAAATGGAAATCTGACCCGAATTGCTTCGACCTGCTTTTTTATTCAACTTGGTCGTTAACGCTTTTTCAGGTTTTGATTTTGTGATTTCAGAAAAATCAAAACCAGTCATTGCTCGACGGCCAGGAGTTCTTGCTTTGAAAACTTTAATTCCCATCTTTATGCTCCCTCAAAGATTGAGATCTTCTCACCAGGCATCAATCGAACCATAGCTTTCTTCCAATACTTTGGTTTGCTGATCCCGAAACGAGTTCGCTTAACTTTGTCGCGACACTGAAGAGTGTTCACGGACTTCACTTTCACTTGGAAATACTTTTCGATAGCCGACTTGATCTCAGTTTTGCTCGCCTTACGGTCGACTTCAAAAGCATATACGCCTGTTTCAGCTAGAATTGAATTCTTCTCAGTGATGAGTGGCTTTTTAATTATTTGACTCATGATTTCACTCCGCAACGCTCTTCAATCTTGCTGATTGAATCCTTAGTAACAATGGCTGTTTCATACTTGAGAAGATCATAAACATTTAGGCCTTCAACTGATCGGTATTGAAACTTAGGAAGATTTCGTGAAGCTCTTGAGAAATTCACATCGGATTGAGCATCAACAAGCAAGGCTTTCTCTAAGCCAAAGCCTTTCAGACGTTGTGCAAGATCCTTGGTCTTTCCTTCTTTGGAAGTCATCTCATCAATGACAAGAAGTTTACCTTCACTCATCAATTGAGAAAGAGCTGTTCTTAATCCCAGTTGCTTAAACTTCTTATTGAGAGTGTATGAGTAATCTCGTGGTACAGGTCCAAAAGTGATACCTCCACCTGGCATCAATGGAGAGCGGCTACTTCCTTGACGAGCGTTACCTGTTCCTTTTTGTTTAAATGGCTTTTTACCACCACCACGAACTTCGGCTCGGGTCTTAGCCTTGTGAGTTCCTTGTCTGCGGTTTGCCAACTGCCATCTTACAATCGACTGAAGAATTTCTTTTTTCACAGGAATTTCAAAAACAGCGGAATTCAGTTCAACCGTTCCGACTTTTTTATTTTCCCAATTCAATACATCTACTGTTGCCATGATAACTACGCCTTTACCAATTTAACTAATGAATTTCTTGAGCCAGGGATTGGGCCTTTGAGCAAAATCACATTTTCATCTGCGATCACATCAACGACCTGAACGTTTTTAATAGTCACCGTTTCATTTCCGAACTGGCCCGCCATTCTTTTTCCAGGCATAACTCGTCCTGGCCAAGTTCTGTTACCAACGGATCCACCACTTCTATGAAAACCTGATCCGTGTGTCGCAGGTCCACCGCCGAAGTTCCAGCGCTTTACAACACCTGAAAATCCGTGCCCTTTGGAAGTTCCAGTGATTTGAACCATATCGCCTTTTTTAACACTTCCAAGAGCGACCTTTTGGCCAACCTGAAAGTCACCTTCACCTAAGCGCAACTCCTTAAGGAATTTTGCACCATTTTCAAATCCAGCCTTAGAAGTGGCGCCTTTTGCAGCTTTGTTTGTTTGAGACGCACGATCTGCCTTGAAAGCCACTTGGACAGCCTGATAGCCATCTTTCTCAGCTGTTTTGATCTGAGAGACCACCATCGGCTCATATTTTAAAACAGTAACCGGAACTCTTTCTCCGTTGTCGTTATAAACAGCGGACATCCCAACTTTGAAAGCAAATAGACCTGCCATCTCGACAGCGTCTGTCCCGCTAGAGGAATTTTCAGTTTGTTGCTCTTTGTTCTCTTCGCTCATTTCGATTTACCCCTATACAACTGACAGTTTGATCTCGACATCGACACCAGCTGAAAGATCCAACTTCATCAATTGATCGATCGTTTGCTGAGTGGGCTCTAAAATATCCAATAAACGTTTATGTGTACGAACCTCGAATTGCTCACGAGATTTTTTATCCACGTGCGGAGATCGAAGAACAGTGTATCGGTTAATACGAGTCGGAAGAGGAATCGGTCCTGCTACACGCGCACCTGTTCGTCTTGCTGTTTCTACGATTTCTTTCGTCGATTGATCTAAAAGCTTATGATCGAAAGCTCTTAAACGAATGCGGATTTTTTGACTTTGCATGCTCATACTGCCCTTTACCCTATCTAATTTGGACGCACCAATGCCTTTTCTAAACGACCGTCGAAGCCTAGTATCGAGAAATCTGCCCTAAAAGGAGGTATTTCACCGACTTAGGATTTTGAGGCCGAAGAATTCAGGCTGCAAGTGGGCGAGTATGCAGGTCCAGGTACCACTTGTCAAAATTTTTTTACAAATTTAAAAACTCTCAAATTGCACCGTAGCGCGGCTTTCGCCTACCGCCCCAGTTTATGGAGAATCTCGGCTTCAACCTTTGGAGGAACCGGCGCGTATTCCTGAAATTCCATTGAAAAGCTAGCACGGCCCTGCGAGAGAGAGCGAATTTCAGTCGCGTAACCAAATAAAGTGGCAAGAGGAACCTCAGAATTGATTGTCTGACCGCCTGCTTTAGGGTTCATGCCATGAACTTTTCCTCGACGGGCATTCAGATCGCCGATCACAGATCCCGTGAACTCATCGGGTGTAAAAACTTCAAGTTTAAATATTGGCTCAAGGAGCTGACTTTTAGCAGCGAGCAATGCCGAGCGAACCGCCTGACTGGCAGCAACCTTCACTGACATTTCGGTGCTTTCTTTGTCTCTGAGTTCAAGCTCATCAAGAATAATTTTTACGCCCGTTAGCGAATAGCCTGCAAGCACGCCGACTTCGCAGGATTCAATGGCCCCGGATTTGAGCGCTGCAAGAAGCTCCCTTGGCGCCTGGGTCACTTTGGTGTTTTCATAGATAATTCCGTCAGAGATATTTGCAGGCTCAAGACGAAGCTTACAGCGCGCAAAATTTTTCTCGCCCGCAACCTCACGATCAAAAAGCCCTTCGCCAGTTGCGCCGCTCACCAATGTTTCCCGATATGAAACTTGTGGACGACCGACATTCGCCTTCACCTTGTATTCGCGAAGTAGGCGATCAATTAAAATCTCCAAATGGAGTTCACCCATTCCGGACAAAAGCATCTGTCCAGTTTCTTGATCAATTCGAACTCGGCAAGATGGATCCTCCATCTGTAAGCGCTCAAGTCCCTGAACCATTTTATCCTGATCGGCTGCAGACTTGGCTTCAATTGCGACTGAAATCACAGGCTCTGGAAAGGTGATCGACTCCAAAGCCACAGGACGCTTGCTATCACAGAGTGTGTCACCAGTTCCGGTTAATTTTAGTCCAATCACGGCACCAATATCGCCAGCACGGAGTTCTTTCACTTCTTGTCTTGAATTCGCATGCATCTTAACAATTTTTTGAATGCGCTCTCGCTTGCCGAGTCGTGGATTCAAATAGGCTTTTCCAGACTCAAGAATACCAGAGTAGACTCTCACAAATGTTAAACTTCCAGCAAAAGGATCTGCCGCAATTTTGAATGCAAGGCCAACGACAGGCTCTTCAAAATCTGTTTTGCACTGGATGGTCTTTCCCTCTTTCTCAGGATCGACGCCTTCCACAGGAGGAATATCAAGAGGCGATGGCAAATATTCAACGACTCCATCTAGTAAAGGCTGAACCCCTTTGTTCTTAAATGCAGACCCACAATAAACTGGATTGATTACAAGTGATAAAGTCCCTTTTCGAATTGCAGCACGAAGCTCAGCTTCATTTGGTTCTTCGCCTTCAAGGTATTTAGCCATGAGCTCGTCATCAAACTCACAAGCTTTCTCAATGAGTTTCTCTCTAAAATCTTCAGCTTCAAGCTGCATATCTTCAGGGATATCTTTGATCTGAAAACTCTCTCCCAGATTGCTATCGTAAATGAGAGCTTTGTTTTTAATAAGATCAACGACACCTTCAAACCGGTCTTCACTTCCAATCGGAATTTGAACTGGAACAGGCTGTGCTGCTAATTTTTCTTCAATTGTTTTTATGGAATAATAAAAGTCCGCGCCAATTCGATCCATTTTATTAATAAAACAAATGCGTGGGACCTTGTATCTATTGGCTTGGCGCCAGACCGTTTCGGACTGAGGTTCAACACCATTAACACCATCAAAGACCGCAATAGCTCCATCCAATACACGCAGTGATCTTTCGACTTCAATAGTGAAGTCCACGTGCCCGGGAGTATCGATAATATTGATTCTATGATCTTTCCAAGCGCATGTCGTTGCAGCGGATGTGATCGTGATTCCACGCTCTTGTTCCTGCTCCATCCAGTCCATCACGGTGTTTCCATCATGAGTTTCACCCATGCGATGGGACTTTCCGGTGTAAAACAAGATACGTTCAGTTGTCGTGGTTTTACCGGCATCAATATGAGCCATGATGCCGATGTTTCTGGTGAACTTTAAATCTTCTAGCTTGTCAGGCTCAAGTGAGCTCATTTGAGCAGAGATTACCAGTTATAGTGAGAGAAAGCCTTGTTAGCCTCTGCCATGCGGTGAACGTCTTCTTTCTTTTTGATGGCGTTTCCACGATTGGCGTAAGCGTCTGCCAACTCTGCTGCTAGTCTTGAAGACATGGATTTCTCACCACGCTCACGAGCGTAATTCACGATCCAAGTCATAGCCAATGTCAAACGACGAGTCGGACGTACATCCACAGGAACCTGATAGGTGGCTCCACCCACTCGGCGCGATCGAACTTCAAGATTTGGTTTTACATTTTCAAGAGCTTTTTTAAATACAGTTAGTGGCTCTTCACCTGATACTTTTGTACGGAGCTCATCAAGTGCTGCATACAAATGTCGTTGAGCGACCGACTTCTTTCCTTGCCACATAAGACGGTTAACAAACTTTGCAACGGTAAGATCATTGTAAACTGGATCAGGCTGAACTTCTCTTCTTTCTGCGGATTTACGACGAGACATAAACTTTACTTACCTCAACTTTTCTTAGGACGTTTAGAGCCATATTTTGAACGGGCTCTCATTCGATTGTTAACACCTTGAGTATCTAAAACTCCACGAACGATATGATATCGAACACCCGGCAAGTCTTTAACACGACCACCGCGAACTAGGACCACGCTATGTTCTTGTAGGTTATGACCGATTCCAGGAATATAAGAGTTCACCTCAAAGCCATTCGAAAGTCGAACACGAGCCACCTTTCTCAATGCCGAATTCGGCTTCTTAGGAGTGGTAGTGAACACACGAGTGCAAACTCCGCGACGCTGTGGACAGCTTGCTAGTGCCGGGGATTTTGACTTCTCTTTTTGCGCTTTTCTCTGCTTGCGTATCAACTGGTTAATAGTAGGCATGAACTTCCTTTTTTCCTTTCATTCTGGCGCTCGAAATCGAGAACCTAACCAAAATTGACCTTATTCGTCAACATTTTTACTTCGATAGTAGCCGAAAGGGCCCTGAGAAGCCCTTTCTCCGGAAACATCGCTTAATTCATAGTTGCAGAACTACCCTGCATCCCTGGAAGAAAAGAGGCCGTTTGCTCTTCCTCATGATCCACAGAAACCTTCCATTTCTTATATGAGCTCAATCCTGTTCCTGCTGGAATCAGACGTCCCATAATGATGTTCTCTTTCAAGCCACGGAGCGAATCCTGCTTTGAATTCACTGCAGCTTCAGTGAGAACTTTGGTGGTTTCCTGGAAGGATGCAGCTGAAATCCAGCTCTCTGTACTTAGAGAAACCTTTGTGATTCCAAGTAGAAGTGGTTCGAAAGTGGCTTCAACCCCGCCTTCGTTGCGGATTTTGGAGTTTTCATCTTCAAACTCAAACTTCTCTACTTGTTCACCCGCTAGGAACCTTGTGTCTCCTGGGTCAACCACTTGAACTTTTCTTAGCATCTGGCGAACGATCACTTCAATGTGCTTATCATTGATTCCCACACCTTGAAGTCGATAAACCTCTTGAATCTCATTCACAAGGAATGCCGCCAAGGCTTGCTCGCCAAGCACTCGAAGGATGTCATGCGGATTGCTCGGTCCATCCATCAAAGCCTCACCAGCTCTAACAAATTCACCTTCGCGAACGGCCACATGTTTTCCTTTAGGAATGAGATATTCTTTTTGCTCACCAATTTCAGGAGTCACGATCACTCGTTGCTTTCCTTTGACGTCTTTTCCAAAAGTCACATAACCATCGATATCAGAGATGATGGATGCTTCTTTTGGCTTTCGTGCTTCAAAAAGTTCGGCCACGCGAGGAAGACCCCCGGTGATATCCTTCGTTTTAGAAGTTTCTCTATGAATCTTCGCAACGATGTCACCAGCATGAACCTTCTGACCGTCATTCACCATCAGCTGAGCACCAACTGGAATAACATATCGAGCCGGAATGTTTCGATTTGGTAAATCAATGAAGTTTCCAGCATCATCCGTGAGGTAAACCATTGGCTTGATCTCAGAGCTCTTAGACTCTGTGATAACTTTGGTCGCGAATCCAGTCACTGGATCCACTTGCTCAGTCATTGTTGCACCTTCTTCAATGTCTTGGAATTTCACAACTCCAGAGACATCGGCAACGATTGGATTCGAGTACGGATCCCACTCAGCAAGCTTTTGACCTTTAGTGACTTCTTCGCCTTCTTTTACGAAGAGAGTCGCACCATAAACAAGCTTCATGCGATCTCTTTCACGGCCTGAAGAATCGAAAGTCACTAGTTCACCGTTACGGTTCATAACGATCAAGCGACCATCTTTATTCTCAACTGTTTGAATGCCTTCGAGCTTCACTTTTCCATCGTATCTTGCCGTATGAACAGATTGTTCAACCGCACGCGACGCCGTTCCACCCAAGTGGAATGTTCTCATTGTCAATTGAGTTCCTGGCTCACCAATGGATTGAGCAGCAATGATTCCAACTGCCTCACCAAGGTTCACAGTTGCTCCACGAGAAAGATCTCGGCCGTAACATCTCACGCAAACACCACGACGAGTTTTGCAGATCAATGCTGAACGAATCAGAACTTTTTCAAGTCCGGCTTCTTCCACCTTGCGAACAACATCTTCAGTGATCTCTTCGCCGGCATGACAAAGAACAGAATCACTCAACGGATCAACAATATCTTCGAGAGCTGTACGACCCAAGATTCGATCACCAAGACCTTGAATGATTTCGCCGCCCTCAAGAAGAGGTCGAATTTCCATTCCTTCGTTGGTTCCACAATCTTGCTCTGTGATCACAATATCCTGAGCTACATCGACAAGACGACGAGTCAGGTATCCAGAGTTTGCAGTTTTAAGAGCTGTATCAGCAAGACCCTTACGAGCACCGTGAGTGGAAATAAAGTATTGAAGAACGGATAATCCTTCACGGAAGTTTGCCGTAATTGGCGTCTCAATAATTTCACCTGATGGCTTTGCCATCAGACCACGCATTCCAGCAAGCTGACGAATCTGCGCTGCAGATCCTCTCGCTCCAGAATCGGCCATAACGAAAATCGGGTTGAAGCTTGCGCTCTCAACGGTCTTTCCGTCCACTTCAAAAGATTCCTTTTCAAGCTGGCTCATCATTTCTTTTGCGACTTTATCTGCACATTGTGCCCAGATATCCACGACTTTATTGTAGCGCTCACCGTCTGTGATCAAACCTTCATCGTATTGTGCGCGAATTTCTTGAACCTGAGTTTCAGCCTCTTTCAATAGGTCCGCTTTTGAAGCAGGAATAAGCATATCATCCAAGCAGATCGAGATACCGGCTTTGGTTGAGTATTTAAATCCCAGCTCCATCAATTTGTCCGCGAGAATGACCGTGGCCTTCGCACCAGCCAATCGGAAAGACTTATCGATGATCTCAGCAAGAGCTTTCTTGTTCATCACGCGATTGACGGTTTCAAAAGGAACTTCTTTTGGAACAATGTCACTTAGGATCGCACGACCAACACTGGTCTCTTGCACTTTTCCATGAATTCGACACTTGATCGCAGCTTGCAAATCAACATGCCCCATCTCATGGGCATAGAGAAGTTCTTGAACGTTCCCAAATACTCGACCAGTTCCTTTTGCGCCTGGACGAATTCGAGTCATCCAATAAACTCCAAGAACAATATCCTGAGTTGGGTTGATGATCGGTTTTCCGTTCGCAGGGCTCAAAATGTTGTTGGTTGACATCATAAGAACACGAGCTTCAACCTGCGCTTCAATTGAAAGTGGAACGTGAACAGCCATCTGGTCACCGTCAAAATCCGCGTTAAAGGCTGTACACACTAATGGATGAAGCTGAATGGCTTTTCCTTCATGAAGTACTGGCTCAAATGCTTGAATTCCAAGCCTGTGAAGCGTTGGTGCACGGTTAAGAAGAACTGGATGCTCTTTCACAACATCGGAAAGAATATCCCAAACTTCGACTGTTTCTTGCTCAACCAATTTTTTGGCTTGCTTAATCGTAGAAGCAAAACCTTTTTCTTCTAATTTATTGTAAACAAATGGTTTGAATAGTTCTAAAGCCATCTTCTTTGGAAGCCCGCACTGATGAAGTTTCAGATAAGGTCCAACGACGATGACCGAACGACCTGAGTAATCCACACGCTTTCCAAGTAGATTCTGACGGAATCGACCTTGCTTTCCTTTGAGCATATCACTCAGCGAGCGAAGCGGACGCTTGTTAGGACCTGTAAAGGTTTTTCCGCGACGACCGTTGTCTAGTAGGGCGTCAACAGATTCCTGAAGCATTCGTTTCTCGTTACGAATGATAATGTCTGGTGCGTTCAACTCTTGAAGGCGCTTCAATCGGTTGTTTCTGTTGATCACTCGACGATAAAGATCGTTCAAATCAGACGTTGCGAAACGTCCGCCATCAAGAGGAACAAGAGGACGAAGATCTGGAGGAATCACTGGAATCACTTCTAGCATCATCCACTCGGTCTTATTGATTGAGTTTTTAAACGCTTCAACCACCTTAAGTCGCTTGGAGATTTTCTTGATTGCTGTTTCTGATTTGGTCTCTTTAAGCTCCAAACGGAGTTTGCGAGAAAGAAATTCTGGATCCACTTTTCTAAGCATATCCAAAATCGCGTCTCCACCCATCAACGCTTTAAAGTTTGGACCAAACTCATTCAAAGCATTTTGATAAGCTTCTTCACCAAGAACCTGGCCCTCTTGAAGAGCCGTTTCCATTGGATCCGTTACAATATAAGCCTCGCAGTAAAGAACTCGCTCAACATCTTTCAAAGTCATATCCAAAAGATTTCCGATACGACTTGGAAGAGATCTTAAGAACCAAATGTGTGCCACCGGGCTCGCAAGCTCAATATGGCCAAGGCGCTCACGTCGAACTTTGGTTTGTGTAACTTCAACACCACACTTCTCGCAGATCACTCCACGATACTTCATTCGCTTATACTTACCGCAGAGACATTCGTAATCCTTAATCGGTCCAAAAATCTTCGCGCAGAAGAGACCGTCTCTTTCAGGCTTGAAAGTACGGTAGTTGATCGTCTCTGGCTTTTTAACCTCACCAAAGGACCATTCGCGAATCATCTCCGGCGAGGCCAAAGAAATTCGAACGGCGTCAAAAGAAAGCGGATCTTTTGGCTTATCGAAAAAGTTTAATAAATCTTTCAAGCGTCACCTCTCTCTTGCATTTCTCCAGTCATTTCTGGTTCTACATTTTCTGTCAAAATATCTGATTCCATCAATTCAATATTGAGCGCCAAGCTTTGAAGCTCTTTGACCAATACGTTGAATGATTCTGGAAGACCTGGCTCGAGCACATTCTCCCCTTTAACAATGCTCTCATACATACGCGTTCTTCCGGCCACATCATCCGATTTAACCGTTAAGAACTCTTGCAGAGAGTAAGAGGCGCCGTAAGCTTCGATCGCCCACACTTCCATCTCCCCGAGTCTTTGACCACCAAATTGCGCTTTACCGCCAAGAGGCTGCTGAGAAACAAGAGAGTAAGGTCCGATGGAACGCGCGTGAATCTTTTCTTCCACCAAGTGATGGAGCTTCAGCATATACATGATCCCCACCGTCACAGGAGTGTCAAAAGCCTCACCTGTTCGGCCATCATGAAGCTTTGCTTGTCCCGTCAATGGAAGATCCGCCATGCTCAACAGCTCTTTCACATCTGTTTCCTTCGCTCCGTCAAAAACAGGAGTCGCCACGTGGACTCCATCTCTTACTTTACGAATCATCTTCTTCAATGAATCTTCATCAGCGATTTGAACTTGCTGAGACGCCTCTTCGTCTTTTCCAAAGATCTTTTGTAGATCTGCGCGAGCCCGTTCTGCTTCAAATTTATCCAGATGAGCTTCCAGTTGACGACCGAGTGAATGAGCCGCCCAACCAAGATGAACTTCTAAAATCTGTCCGATGTTCATACGAGACGGAACGCCAAGAGGGTTTAAAACCATATCCACAGGAGTTCCATCGGAAAGATATGGCATGTCTTCCACAGGAAGAACCTTTGAAACCACACCCTTGTTACCGTGTCGACCCGCAAACTTATCACCAACCTGGAGCTTTCGCTTAATGGCGATGTAAACCTTCACCATCTTGATCACACCCGGAGGAAGTTCATCCCCTTTGGACAAGCGATCAATTTTCTCATTGAACACAAGCTTAACTGCATCCAATTGGTTTCTTGCACCATCGATGATTCGCTGAGTTTGGAATTCGAGTTCAGAATCAAGTGGAATATAGCTGAGGAGTTCAAACGGAATTGTTTCAAGGTCTTCCCCTTTGATGGTTTGACCTTTTTCAAGAAGTTTATCTGATCCATCTTCACTCAAAAGAATTCCAGTTGTCGTTTTGCCAACTAAAAGATCCTTCAATTTATCAAGAGCGTTGTTACGAATCACGTTTTGCTCAACGCCGAAGTCTTTTTCCAACTTCTTACGCTTTTCTTCTAAAATCGAAGCCAAACGTTCATCGCGATCCGAACTTTCGCGGCTATAAACCTGAGCATCAATAACAGTTCCGGTTACGCCAGATGGAACGCGAAGAGAGGTGTCACGCACATCTCCGGCTTTTTCTCCGAAAATCGCTCTTAATAACTTTTCTTCTGGAGAAAGCTGAGTTTCACCTTTTGGTGTTACTTTACCGACTAGAATATCACCCGGTTTAACTTCCGCACCGATTCGAATGATACCGCTGTTATCAAGATCCTTTAGAGCTTCTTCACCGACGTTGGCGATATCTCTAGAGATCTCTTCTTTACCAAGCTTGGTATCTCTAGCAATACACTCGAACTCTTCAATGTGAACGGATGTGTAAACATCGTCTTTAATCAGACGCTCTGAAATAAGGATCGAATCCTCAAAGTTATAACCTTGCCAAGGAGTGAATGCGACGAGGATGTTTTGACCAAGTGCCAATTCCCCAAGCTCTGTGGACGGACCATCCGCAATCACATCTCCGCGCTTAACTCGATCGCCCACATTCACGATAGGCTTTTGGTTAAAGCAGGTGTTTTGATTTGTACGCTGATACTTAACCAAGTTGTAGATATCAACGTTCGCACCTAACCCGCCACCTTTTGCAAGTCGGCGAACCACAATACGTGATGCATCCACTTCTTCGACAACGCCATCATTTTGACAAACGATGGATGTTCCCGAGTCGCGAGCAACAAGCTTTTCAACTCCGGTTCCAACAAGTGGAGCACGAGATTTTAAAAGTGGAACAGCTTGACGTTGCATGTTCGAGCCCATCAATGCACGGTTCGCATCATCATGCTCTAGGAACGGAATCAATGAAGCTGCGATCGACACCAACTGAGAAGGAGAAACGTCCATAAGAGAGACTTTGTCTTTCTCGATCATTTCATATTCGCCATCCACTCGAGCAGTTACGTTGTCTGCAGTGAACTTCATGCCTTCAACAAATCGTCCAGCCTGAGCAATATAGTGACCGCTTTCTTCAAGCGCTGATTTGTACTTGATCTCATCACTGATATTTCCGGCTTCTACTTCCCGATATGGAGTTTCAATAAACCCATACTGGTTGATACGTGCAAATGTCGCCAAAGAGGCAATCAAACCAATGTTTGGACCTTCCGGAGTTTCAATTGGACAGATTCGACCATAGTGAGTCGGATGCACGTCACGAACTTCAAAGCCCGCGCGATCTCTTGTCAAACCACCAGGGCCCAAAGCCGATAAACGACGTTTGTGAGTGATCTCAGACAATGGGTTCGTTTGATCCATAAACTGAGAAAGCTGGCTTGCTCCGAAGAATTCTTTAACAACAGCATTGACTGGCTTTGCGTTCACCAGATCATGAGGCATCATTGTTTCGACATCCTGGAGACTCATTCTTTCGCGAATCGCTCTCTCCATACGGACAAGACCAATTCGATATTGATTCTCAAGAAGCTCACCAACGGATCGAACACGACGGTTTCCAAGGTGGTCAATATCATCCACACTTCCTTGACCGTTCTTAAGATCAATCAGTGTCTTAACCACTGAAAGAATATCACGCTCAGTTAGTGTTCTGTGTTCAACTGGCGTTTCGTCGAAAGGAATATTGAAGCGGTGATTGATTTTTAAACGACCAACTTCAGACAAATCATAGGTTTCAGGATCGAAAAACAATCTTTGGAAGAAGGCAGTTGCAGCCTCAATTGTTGGGGGCTCACCTGGACGAAGGCGCTTATAGATCTCAAGAAGCGATTCCTCACCAGTATTTACTTTATCAACCAGAAGAGTGTTTCTTAAATAAGGTCCAACAGCCAAACCATCAAAGAAAATGATCGCAAGCTCTTCGATACCAGCCTGTCTAGCCGCATCTAAAACTGCACCATTGAGCTCACCGTTGGCATCAGCAACGATTTCACCTGTGTTTTCATCGATGATCGGTTTTGCAATGACTTTTCCTTCCAGCTCTTCCCGAGAAATTGGAATTTCTGAAATATCCAATGCTTTTACTTTTCGAATGGATGCACGAGTGATACGTCGTCCAGCTTTCACCAAAACTTCGCCACTCTTTGGATCGACGATATCAGAAAGTGCCCGTTGTCCGGCCATTCTCTCAATATCTACTGTACGTGTGAATGTTCCGTCTTTTTGAAGACGAACGGTATCGATATGATAAAAATTCTCTAATAATTGTTCTGTCGAATAGCCCAATGCTTTGAGTAGGATTGTAACTGGGAACTTTCGACGGCGATCGATTCGAACATAAATAAGGTCTTTTTGATCGAATTCGAAATCAAGCCAAGAACCTCGGTAAGGGATTACACGAGCTGAGTAGATTAGTTTTCCACTCGCATTGTTTTTGCCCCCATCGTGATCGAAGAAAACACCAGGAGATCGATGGAGCTGGCTCACTACGACTCGCTCAGTGCCATTCACGATAAAAGAACCATTGGCGGTCATAAGCGGAATTTCGCCAAGGTAAACTTCTTGTTCTTTGACATCACGTATACTTCTCGCTTCGGTGGCCTCATCGACTTCGAAAACAATAAGTCGAAGAGTGACTTTAACAGGAGCAGCGAAGGTCATTCCTCTTTGGCGACACTCATCCACATCATATTTCGGTGGTTCTAGAGTGTAACTTACGAATTCTAGGCTTGAAGTGTTGTTAAAATCAGATATTGGAAATACTGATTTGAAAACGCCTTGAAGACCTTCTTCGGATCTACGATCTGGATCTACATCTTTTTGTAGAAAGGCCTCATAAGACTTCTTTTGCAACTCGATCAAATTTGGAATTTCAATGAGGTGCTTAGTCTTGGCAAAAGTTCTTCGCAATCGAAGATTTGAGGCTGTAATTGGACTTGTTTTCATCCGCTCTCCTTAGTGTTCGGCTTTCCTTAAGCACTAAACTCGTCGTCGCTCGTCATCGACGTATTATACATACGCCTTATTCCTCGCTTCTCAATTTTAGTGCTTAAAGAAAGCCTCCGAAAAATTTTTCTCTTTTACTGTAAACAGTATTAAAAATCTCTATTCAACGAAGGCCCGCTTGCACAGGCCTCCTATATAAAACGAATAATTACTTAAGTTCGACAGTCGCGCCGGCTTTAACGAGAACTTCTTTGATTTTCTCAGCTTCGTCCTTAGCAACGCCTTCTTTAACTGGCTTTGGAGCACCTTCAACAAGGTCTTTTGCTTCTTTAAGTCCAAGACCAGTGATTGTTCTAACTTCTTTAATAACAGCGATTTTGTTAGATCCGCCAGAAGCAAGAATCACGTCAAACTCAGTCTTTTCTTCAGCTGCAGCCGCACCGCCAGCACCTGGCATTGCCGCCATAGCAACAGGAGCAGCAGCGGAAACTCCCCACTTCTCCTCTAATTCTTTAATCATTCCAGCAAGCTCGATAACCGGCATGTTGGATAGGAACTCTACAACTTGATCTTTATTAATTGACATTTTTTTCTCCTCAAAAATTTATTTCTCTAGTTTAAGTCGTTTTAGTTTCTTTGTAGGCGTTAAGCGCTCTTGCGAATCCAGCTGGAACAGCTTGAACAGTTCCAAGGAATTTCGTCATCGGAGCAGCCAACGTACCAAGTAGCATTGCACGCAATTCGTCTTTGCCTGGTAGATCTGCAAGTTGTTGTACACCTGCTTCACTCAACAATTGACCATCCATCGCACCTGACTTGATCTGGAAAACTTCAACTTCTTTACCGAAGTCCTTTAGAGCTTTCGCAGCTGCACTGGGCTCATTGTAAGCAAAAACAATCGCATTTGTTCCTGCAAACTCATTCTCCAGAGCTTTCTTCATGTCAGGGTGGTCGGCCAATGCCCGTAGCGCCAACGTGTTGCGTACCACTTTCATTTCTGATTCGACTGGCCGAAGCGACTTGCGAAGCTTCGTGACACTTTCCACGTCCATACCTTTGAAGTCGACGAGGAAAGCTGCCTTGGACCGGCCAAATTTTTCAGAAATGACAGCGATCTCTTGAGCTTTACGCTCTCTTGTCATCAACACAGAGATGCCTCCCTTTCTTTAAATTTGACCGCGGATAGAGAATTCTTGAGAAGGTTATGTCCTTCAACCACTCATGTCTCGGTAGGGTAAATTTTAAGCTTTTTATCGCCCCTACTGTCTCAGACCGCGATTCGGTTAATCTTTTCAACCCTCTTATTTAAGAAGGTTGATCTGCACTTGCTAACTCCACCTTCACACCAGGACCCATTGTTGAGGACAAAGTGATTCCTCTCAAATAGATGCCTTTGCTCGAAGCTGGCTTGGCTTTCATAATTGCACCTATGAATGCCAAATAATTTTCTTTTAATTTTTCTGCGCCCATGGACTTCTTCCCAATGATCGCATGAACAATCCCTGCCTTATCCACTCTGAAATCGAGTTTCCCCTTTTTTTCAGCAGCTACCGCAGCGCCAACGTTCATTGTCACAGTTCCAATCTTTGGATTCGGCATAAGACCTCTTGGGCCCAAAACCTTCGCCACTTTTGCAACTGTCACCATCATATCTGGAGTCGCAAGAGCTTTATCAAATTCAAGCCATCCGCTTTGAATCTTCTCCACCAAGTCATCTGCACCAACGAAGTCAGCACCAGCGTCTTTGGCTTCTTGCTCTTTTGGACCTTTTGCGAACACTAAAACTCGGACATTCTTACCAAGACCATTCGGAAGACCAATGGCTCCACGAACTTGCTGATCAGATTGCTTAGGATCCACACCCAGGTTCACTGCAACATCAATAGACTCGTCGAATTTTGCAGTCGCGCTGTTCACCACAAGCTCAA
>CAZWVK010000027.1:0-12420 GCA_964636785.1 uncultured Pseudobdellovibrionaceae bacterium
TGGGCCCGGCATTTTGAAGATACAAATCCGGAATGGGCACAAGAGATTCTTTCGACTTGCGAACAACCTCCATCACGCGAAAAAAGAATTCGATTTCTTTATAAACGTGGAGAAAAAGATCAGGCAAGGGAACTTCTAGATGAGATTTTGGAAAATCCAAGAAGTGATGAGGAGCTTTTGTTTGCAGAAGATTTTTTCCACAGAAAATTCAATAAGAAAAAAACCGGACGGCTCACTCAGATCTTAAAGGAAGCTCAGGAGATTTCGCTCAGTGATTTTTACTTTAGAAGGCCTGAAGAAGGTATTAGAGCCCATTTTAAAAATATGGGCTTTGAAACTTATTTTACTGAAAACGAGCTTTGGAACAGCCTTTTTGGACTTCAATTTTGGGATGAGCTCTTTGAGAGTGACAAGTCACAAATTTTTAACCCGTTTGAGCGCTCACCAGTAGATCTTGTTTCGGATGATTTCTACTTAAGGCAAGAGGTTGAAATCGAGCTTTTAAGAGGTGCTGGATTTGAAGTCGAAGTCCTTCGTGTCAAATGGCAGTCTAATCCGATGCAAACATATGTGGTTGTCGATATTGAAACGACTGGTGGAAGTTCGACTTTTCATAGAATCACTGAAATCGCAGCACTGAAGGTTCGCGACGGTGAAATCATTGATCAGTTTCATTCATTGATCAATCCAGGTCGCTCCATACCCGCTCACATCACCAAGATCACTGGCATTACAAACTCCATGGTCGCATCGGCTCCGCGATTTTCAGATATTGCTGAAGACTTCTTAAATTTTACGGATCAATCCATCTTCGTGGCTCACAATGTGAGATTTGATTATTCCTTCTTGCAAAAAGAATTTCAGCGCCTGGACCTTTCTTTCACTCGCCCGCAGCTGTGCACTGTTTCCGGCATGAGAAAAGCTTATCCAGGTCTCTCCTCTTATAGCCTCAAAAATCTGACTGATCACTTCGGAATTGAGTTAACTCAGCACCATAGAGCGCTTTGCGATGCTCAGGCTGCAACCGAGCTTTTATTCCTCATAAACCAAATACGATCGGTTCATCCTTAATAAGGAATCTTATCTTCCTTATTTTCCCATTCTTTAAAAACCTCATTGGCTTCTTCCGATTGAGATTGAATCATTGGAATTGTTCGATCATTCAATTCTTTAGGAATCTCCTGATAAATAAAATCATCATCAAACTGTATGCGAGCGGCATCCTTTCGACTGGCACCGAAATAGATTTTAGACACTCTCGCCCAGTATGCTGCGGCCAAACACATTGGACAGGGCTCACAAGATGTATAAAGTACCGCTCCGTCCAGATCGAAATGATTGATATTCTTTGTGGCCTCTCGAATCGCGGTGATTTCAGCGTGAGCCGTTGGATCATTTGTGGAGGTCACACGATTCCATCCCTCACCAATAATCTGGTCGTCTTTGACAATAACAGCTCCAAATGGGCCACCCGCGCCCTTATTCATATGGATTCTTGATAACTCGATCGCTCGTTTCATAAACTCTTTGTCGCTCATGCGTCTAGAATAGAGAGATTAGAGCGAAAACGCCAATGAAATGTGTCCCAAGCCCCACGTTCCATCGCCAAGAGGAGCATAGTATGGTTTATTCCGTCTATGCATCCAAAGCCATTATTTAATCACTTAAGCGAAATTGAGAATGAGCTGAAGTCGAAAAAGCTTTCGCTCTACCTCGATTACGATGGGACTTTGACTCCGATTGTTCCTGATCCAAGACAGGCTGTCTTGACAGATGAAACGAAAAATCTTCTGGAGAACCTTTCGAGTATCTGTTCTTTGGCGATCATTTCAGGCCGGGATCGAAGCAATGTGGAAAGCTTAGTGCCTCTAAAGCGAGTCCATTTTGCCGGAAGCCATGGATTTGACATCAAGCTGAGTGATGGAACGATAAAAGAACTTGAAGAAGCCGGATCTGCGCGAAAGGAGCTTCAAGAGATCAGCGCTCTGTTTGATCAGCGGCTCAGACATGTTCCAAATATTCTGGTGGAAGAAAAGAGATATGCAGTTGCAGTTCATTACCGAAAAGTTCAGGAAGAACACATTCCTGAAATAGATCGCGTGATCAATGAAACTCTCAAAGAGTTCCATCATTTGAAGCGCACCGGGGGAAAAAAGATTTTTGAAATTCGACTGGAGATAAAATGGAATAAGGGTCAGGCCTTGTTATGGATGAGAGAGCATTTGAATGAAGCCAATACTGTTCCGATTTATATTGGTGATGATTTAACAGATGAAGATGGCTTCGAAGCTATCAAAGACATTGGACTTGGAATTCTAGTTGGCTCACCGGATTCTTTGACTCAAGCCAAGTATTTTGTAGAGACCCCTGATGATGTTTTAAAATTCTTATTTCACCTTTTCTACATAAAAGATTTAAAATTAAATGATTAATTCACATCCTCACTCTCATACGATGAGATCATGGAAAGATCAGATCGTATTGATAATGTTCAAATAAGTAGTGTCACAGATACGATTGCCAAAGTTGGTGCATATAAAAGTTCTTATAAAACGGCACCTCAGTTGATTTATGAGGGAAAGTGCCCTTTTTGTGCCTGCTGGGCCTCACGACTTGTGCGTGTTCTAGGGTTTCCCGGAAAATTTCTTCCCTATGATGAAAACTTCCATAATGAGTTCACTGGAATGAGCGAAGACCAGTTTAAAGAAGGTGTTGTGCTATGGGATCCGAATAAGGGAGTTTTTCAAGGTGGATCTGCGGTGATTCGAATGTTTGAGTTGAGTGGGAAGTTGAAATGGGTGGTCTATCTTTATCATCGCTTTCAGTTTGTAAAACGATTCATTGATGCAAGCTATTGTTTTGTCTCCGAGCACCGTCCGATTCTCACTCGCCTCACTTTTTGTAAGGGCTATCCCTGAAATTTAGAATTTGATTTCGCCGGAGTGCTTAAACGGAATACTGATTAGACCGAGCTGAACGGAACCATCAATCGCATAAGGGCGGGCCCCAAGTTCTAAAAGATCGGAAATGGAAGCAACGATATCCTTATACTTCACTGGGACTGGGATTTGAACAATCGAGGACTGGCGCGCAAGAACTTCAGTCGGTGTGTTTATACTTCCTTCGCTGATTTTTCTTTCACCAATTTGAATATCATACTTCAGTCCATCGACCTTAATTGCAAAAGGATTTGGATTATCCACTTTTAAGCCGAAAACGAGAGTCGCTCCCGATCCCGAAACATCCTTTATCTGGACCGTCTCGATATTGACCTCTGGCTTTTCAATGGCCTTCTCTAGAAGGCCGCATGAAAAGCCAAGAAATGAGATCAAGACTATTAAAAGATATCGAAATGGATTCAGAAGCGACATTATAAAAACCTTTGGCTATTGCGCCGTTTTAAATACGTATTTATCAATAGAAAAACGGCCCGCTCCAGCAACAAAAAACAAAATTGAAAATAAAAGATATGTGACTGCCGGACCATAAGATCCCCCTCCGGTCGGGTTAATAAATGGATCGCCAAAAACGATCATATGGAAATAAATCGCAACCACCATCGTAAAGCCAATACCGAGAGCTGCAAGACGTGTTAAGAAGCCAAGAATAAGAGCGATGCCTCCTCCAAATTCAGAAAGTGCTGCCAAGGCTTGAAATACTCCTGGAACAGTGGATTCAGGCCCCATCCACCCAAAAGGATTCTGAATTTTCATAAGCCCGTACTGTGTGAAGGCAAAACCCACCACCAAGCGCAGTATCAATAAAACAATATCAATATCTCGAGGCAAAGCACGAATTGCAAAAAACGATTTCATTCATCGACTCCTTAAATAAGATTGGCTAAAAGCTTATCAAAATCTTAGCGTCAGTATAACAACGTCTTGATGGTGAAGCAATTTTCACAAAAATGAGCTCCTTTGGCCCCAACTTGACGCATGCGCTTTTGATACCATCTTAGTGACATGAAACGAAATATTGAAATCAATTATGATCATAAGCTTCCCGTTATACCCCTTAGGAACACTCATCTTTATCCGGGCGTGAGCCTTTCTGTGCTTGTTGGTCGACCCATTAGTATTGAGGCCGTTAAAGCTTCACGTCAGAATCATAAGAACTGGGTGATTGTGGTCACGCAGATGAGTGACGCTGCACCAACCAAAGAAAATCTTCCTAGAATTGGTGTGATTGCCGAGTTTCGTGCAATGGAAGGTTCTGATGAGCAAGGCTATAACATCCTGGTTCAGCCGGTGGAGAGAGTGCGCATCAACCATTTCGATTCAGGCCAATCGAAATATCTTATGGCAAAAGCAGATGCTTACCCTGACGTTCACGACACCAACGAACAAATGGAAGAAGCTTTACTTGCAAGCCTAAAACAAATGGCTGATGAGATTATCGATCTTCTCCCAGGAGAAACCACTCAAGTTAAACAGATCGTTCGAGAAATCAACGACTTGAGCCTACTCACTCATCTATGCAGTACCTATCTTGAAATGCCTCTTAATGACAAGCAAGAGCTCTTGGAACTTGTATCCCTTAAAGGTCGAACTCTGCGGCTGCTTGAGCTTTTGTCCTATAAAAAAGATGAGCTCCAAGTTCAAAACGAAATCACCAATCGCCTAAGCCATAAACTTGGCAAAGGTCAAAGAGAAGCCATTCTTCGTGAGCAGTTAAAAACAATTCGTGAGGAGCTTGGTGAAAGTGAGTCTGAAGAAGAGCTTGCTGAGTCTTATCAGGAGAAAATCGAAAAAGCTGGAATGCCAGAGGAGGTGGAGAAGACCGCCTTGGATGAGGTTCGCAGGCTTGAGTCCATTGGAAATTCCTCTCCCGAGTCTCATGTGATTCGAAACTATCTGGATCTACTTTGTGCTCTTCCATGGAGCAAATCAGCGAAGCTGGATATTGAAAACTTAGATCTCGAATGTGCTCGTGCGACTTTGGACAAAGACCACTATGGACTTGAACGAGTAAAAAAACGCATCCTTCAGCACTTGGCAGTGATGAAGCTTAAGAAATCATCAAAGGGTTCTATTTTACTTTTGATTGGTCCACCGGGAGTTGGAAAAACTTCGCTTGGGCAAAGTATCGCCAAAGCATTGGGTAAAAAGTTTGTGCGTGGAAGTCTTGGTGGTGTTCGCGACGATGCGGAAATCCGTGGTCACCGTCGCACCTACATTGGCGCAATGCCTGGTCGAATTATTCAGGGCATTAAAAGAGCGGGAGAAAACAATCCGGTTTTTATGCTCGATGAAATCGATAAGCTGGGACAGAGTTTTGCTGGTGATCCCGCGTCGGCTCTTCTTGAAGTTCTGGATCCGGAACAGAATCAAAGTTTCTTGGATCACTACTTAGATGTCCCTTTTGATCTTTCAAAGGTATTTTTTATTGCAACGGCAAATAGTCTTGAAGGAATTCCAGGACCTCTGCTTGACCGCATGGAAGTGATTGATATTTCGGGTTACACAACCAACGAAAAATCTCATATCGCGAAAGACCATTTGATTCCTAAAGTTTTAGAGGAGTTTGGTATAACGAAAGATCAGTTGATCATTTCAGATGAAGCACTGGATCGCGTGATCAATCACTTCACCAGAGAAGCCGGCGTTCGTGATCTGCAAAGACAGATCGCAACGATCGCTCGAGCGAGTGCTGAGAAGATTTTAAATTCCACTGAACCCATTGAAATTCAACCGGAACATCTGGAAGATCTGCTCGGCAGTGAAAAGTTCCAATATGATGTGGCTGAAAAAGTTGTTCCTCCAGGAGTCGTAACCGGTTTGGCTTGGACTCCTCATGGCGGAGATATCTTATTTATTGAAACATCCCTTATGCCTGGAAAAGGAAAACTGATTCTCACCGGGCAGCTTGGGGACGTGATGAAGGAATCTGCAAAGATCGCACTTTCCCTGGTTCGATCAAGATTGGCACCTCTTCTTCAAGGGTTTGATTTTGATAAACAAGATGTTCACCTCCACGTTCCAGCAGGTGCGATTCCTAAAGATGGACCATCCGCAGGTACAGCTATCTTATGCAGTATTGCATCGGTGTTTTCTGGTCGAAGTGTGGATCCAAAAGTTGCAATGACAGGTGAAATCACTCTTCGAGGTGCAGTGATGCCCGTTGGTGGGATCAAGGAGAAGGTCATCGCTGCACAACGGGCAGGTATTGAGAGAGTTTTACTTTCAAGGCGAAATGAGCGTGACCTTAAAGATGTGCCTGAAGAAGTGAAGTCACAGATCAAATTTGAATTTGTAGATCGGATTGAAGACGTGATGCGAAGAGTTTTAGGTATAGAAGCTCCTGAAGTTCTTCGCACGCCTTCGAAGGAATCTCTGACTTAGAAAGATTATTTCTAAAAAGAGTTCCAGGAATTTCACATTTCTTTAACTTACGACGGTGATGTGAGTGCTAAATTTTACCTTTGTTGATTTCTAAAAGGAGAATTTTATGCCACGTCATCGTCGTATGAGTCGAGAGCAAGAATATCGCAACCAAAGTCGAAGAGAGCGTTTTAGTAATCCACAAGGAATTTACAGTCGCTATCGTCCTGACCAAGAACAGATTTCCTATGGTCGACCCCTAGAATCTGATTTTTCACGAAGAAGCTTTAGCGGATATGAGGACGAAGACGAACAGGATTTCCGAACTCATTACAATCGAAGTTATGATGAGACCAGACGTCCTCACTCGGATCGGGATCTGGGACATGATTACTCTCCAGCTGGAAATGAGCCGAGTTATCGCTCACCGAATTTTACTGGTCGTGGACCGAAAGGATACAAACGATCGGATGAAAGAATTATGGAGACTGTATCAGAACAGTTAACACATGATCCACATGTGGATGCGAGTGAAATTGAAGTTCAGGTGAGAGATGGAATCGTGACTCTGAGTGGACATGTGGATAGCCGTAGAAGCAAGCGACATGCAGAAGATATTATAGAACACCTTCCAGGTGTGATTGACGTTCATAATCGGATTGAGATTGATCAAAGTTTCTTTGAGAAAATAAAAGAAAAAGCTCAAGAACTTATGGGTTCTGAGCCAGATTCAAGCACACACTGATTTCAAGCGGACTTCATCACTGAGGTGAAAACTTTTTGTTCATCAAGAACTTTGGCTCCTCCGCGAGCGACCGCGAGGAGCGGGCCATCGGAAATCTTGACCGGAGTTCCAAGCTGCTGTGAAAGGGAGCTTGGAAGTCCGTGAATGAGCGAACCACCACCTGCTAAGACCACACCATTATCAGAGATATCTGCAGCAATTTCTGGCGGACAGCCTTCAAAAACTTTTTTAATGGATTGAACAAGTTCAGAAACAAAGGAATCAATAACTGGAGAAATCATGGATGAACTCAGAGTGAGTTTTCTTGGAAGTCCACTGATTAAATCTAAACCGCCAACTTCCATTGCTTTTTGATCCATCTGAGAGCCTTTGGCGACGGCTAAACTCATTTTCACATGCTCTGCCGTTTGTTCACCAATCAGGAAATGAAACTTTTGATTAAGAAGATGAATGATCGATTGATCAATGTGATCTCCGCCCACCCGAATTGCATCGGAGATCACAATTCCACCGAGCGAGATGATGGCAACCTCCGTGGTTCCGCCTCCTATATCAACAATCATCTGCCCGCGAGATGATAGAATGGGAAGGCCGGCACCAATGGCCGCTGCCACGGGCTCGTCCAAGAGCTGAACCTTCCTTGCCCCGAGATCAAAACCAATATCCATGACAGCCTGACGCTCATGGCTGCTGACCTGACACGGTAGAGAAATAATCATTTCTGGTCTCACCCAAGAGTAATTTCGCTTCACATCCTTCATAAAGGAGTGAAGCATTCGGGATGCGGTCTCAAAGTCCGCAATGACCCCTTCTTTTAAGGGCCGCTTGACGGAAGAGTTGCCTGCTGTTCGTCCCACCATGACCTTTGCCTTATGCCCTAAGGCTAAAACATTTTGCTTCTGACCCTTGGACCTAAGGGCAAGAATAGAGGGTTCATTAAGGACCAATCCCCTATTCTGGACATACACCAGGGTGTTTGTGGTTCCCAGATCGATATAAATGGAGGATGGTCTGAACATCTCCTAATAATAATTCAGTTCATTTCCAGAATCCATCTTCTTATACCAACAAGATGGTCTTTCTTTGTTCTGGATCGCTGCCACAACTGTGTCCAAGCGACATTGAGAACTGGGGTACTGACGAAGGAGAGTCTGCTCGGTCTCGAATCGAGATCTTGCCTCTAGACTTGGCGGAGCACCAGGATGATTCAAGGGCGGAACTTGCGTAAACTCAAGCGCAACCTCATGAGTGTGTTTTAAAAATCCCAAACCAGCCAAAATGATTCGACTACAAATGGCGCGATCGCTTTCACTCTTAAAGCGACAAAGATTCTTAAGTTCTGGATGCAGAGATGGATTCTTTAGAAACTCACGATTGTCCGGGTCAGCGAAAATTTTAGGCAAACAGCGAGATGCGGCGTAATAGTCGGCCTGACCCTCGGCAGAAATATTTAAACCGCTCTGACGCCACCCGATCCCATCCATAAATGGTGGGCCTCCGGCCGCATGCCCGAGTTCATGGCAAAGCAAAAAACGTAAGTCATCTTTGCTGAATTCATCTCTACACAATGATCCACTCACTCGGACTTCGATTTTCTTTAAATCATTAAAAGAGATATAGGCCGAAATCGGCATCGTGCTTGGCTGATAGGTGATTGAAAGTGGTTTTGAAAGGGACTCAATGGAAGAACGTGCGCTGTCTTCGAATTCACTGATCACTTCCAGAATCTCTTCGGATGTGACACAGGTGGCTTGGGCATCGATGCCAAACCATAAAATGAGAGCCGATAGAAGGCTCATTCTCCTTAAGATTTTCAAGGAACCCCTCCCCTTGAAACCCCTTCAGAACATTTTTTTATACAAATAGCAAGAACTCACACCTCTTCAATGGGTGCGCCGCTGTGCCAGATCCTCACACGCTTCTTCTCATCAGCTACGCTATGCTCCGGCCTCTCGAAAGCGACTCCCAGCCAGGCTCCGGCGAACGTGGCTCCCAGAGCAATGGCATCACTGAGAAAGCCCTGCCAGAACAGCCCCGGTGGACGGTAATTGAAAAGAACATCCACTGTGGACTCAGCTATAGAAAGAGCAATCCCTCCAAAGACAATATAGCTCCCAGCCCAGGCCGCAAGAGAGTTCAGAATTGCATCTTTGATATTCGTTACTCGTGCGGCCATCACGGTTACGATCGATCCGATCATGACACTGACGGTCCATGAAAAACCCGCCATCAACCAGAATGGGCGACTCAGCTCAGGAATGTCGGCAGCCTCAAAACTCCAAAACCCTAAAGCCGCTGCGAATGACATCAAAAAAAGATTGATGGCTAAGATGATTAGAATCCCCGCAAGCACTGAAACTGGCTTAATTCGATCCGTGAACATCCAAATCCCCCTTTGCTTCCTAATGGCCGATGATGACACCCCTTCGGCTTCAGTGAGTTAAGAAAACGTGGAGATTAGAATGAGATTGAATCATGACTGAGTTCTTAAAGATTCTCTTTGACCTTCAATTATTAAATCTTATTGAAAACCATCAAATCAGCCTAGATGGCCTATAGATTTTTCATTTTCATCGCGGAAATTCCAAATAATGAGCTCACGAATATAGGGTAACCACATGGAAACTCTAATTTTAAGTTTGATGACCTATATCGCAACTGTCTCCGGAAGCTTTCAGTCGGAACTGGGGTATGACACACATCTTGACGTCACCAATGTGAGACATATGCCGACTGTTAAGTTCGTAAGTGAAGATCGCTTATATATAATGAAAAACAATAGGATTCCGGATGGAAGCGAAGTTGTTGGAACTCAAGCTCTGTACTTTTTTGGTGGTCGCATTTACTTACCCGATACATGGGATAAAAACTCGTTGGCGGATCAAGCCAAGCTTCTTCATGAACTCGTTCACTTTATGCAAGATTCAAATGGACATTTTCATGAATGCAACGGAGATCGCGAGCGCCTGGCCTATTATATCCAAGAAAGATGGATTGCCGAAAAGTTGAATCTCGCTCCCTTTCACACCGAGGTCTATAATACTATGGGAATTTCTCCGCTTCTTATGGTTGCGGTCATGTACTGCCCCTCTCCACACCTCGCCGTGCCTGGAGAAGGGGGTTACTAATTACTCCCATCGCGAACAAAAACCTCATCCGAAAGTGATAAGTCGCGATTATCAGGTGAATCTGCCATCGATGTTAGGTCCTCACTATCAAGAAACAGCCTATTTCCATCGAGACGATAGGTTCCAAACCGATCCGCTGGAACTCTAGTCAATGGACAGGTTCCTGATGGATTAACCACGGCGATCTCCTGCCCTAACGGAAAACTTGAAATCCCACAAAACCGAACTGCCGAAAGACTATCCGCCACTTGCTGATCATGAACAATTAAGACAGCACTCTCAAAGCGAACATTCAACTGCCCATAGTCTGAATTGACGACATCTTCTGGAAGTGGATCGGGCTCTTCAGGACCGACGGTGATTCCGGAATCATTGTCATTTGTTTCGCCAGAGTTAAAGTCTTCAACCTGAAATGTTCCTCGGTATTGCACTTGTGCGCCGACCTGGTCGCAACGTCCATTCAAATAGAGGTTTTGAATTTGACGAACTTCATTGCCCGAAAATAGAAGGGATATTCGTTCGGATAACTTAAGAACCAGCGAGGAATCACATGAGTCTGTAAACTGACCTTGAAGTTCGGGAGCAATAATGACGTTGGTAACTGGATCATCGTCATCGCTTCCGCATCCAGCTAATCCCAACGCCAGTGCACCATGAAAGATTAAAATTTTACATAAACGACTCATTCAAACTCTCCTTTGTTAAAATAAATTTTCGAAAAGATAGGAGAGAACCTCTGCCTAAGAAATAAGAAGATTGTGACTTTGTAGACAGAACCACCGATCCTATTTGCAGTTCCCTTTTTAAATAGATGAGAGTATAAATCCCCATGCCCAGTTCCAAACGTCTGAGTCAATCCGAGTTCGTCATCCTAATGGCTTTAATGACTTCCATTTCTGCTCTAGCAATAGACAGTATGCTGCCAGCATTCCCGCAGATAAGTGAAGATTTTTCCATCTTTAATGCAAATGAACTCCAGTTTATTATCGCCTCACTATTTCTAGGCTTTGGCTTTGGCCAGCTGATCTTTGGCCCGATTTCAGATGTGATCGGTCGTAAACCACCTATTTATTTTGGCATTGCGATTTTTCTAATTGGAACCGTTCTATCCGGTTTCGCATCCAACTTTGAAATTTTTATTTTTGGTCGATTCCTTCAAGGGATTGGTGGGGCATCACCGCGAATTATCTCACTTGCGTTGGTGCGCGATGAGTATTCGGGAAATGCCATGGCCAGGATCACTTCTCTAGTTATGACGATTTTTATTCTGGTGCCAGCCATCGCACCTTCTTTAGGTCAGGTTCTTTTACTCTTTTCAGGATGGCGATCTATATTTCTTATGCTTTTTGCCGTGGCAACATTCGCATGGATTTGGTTTGGACTTCGCCAGCATGAAACGCTCCCAAAGAAGTTGAGAAAGAAGTTCACAAAGACACAGATTCTCTATGGAGTGAAGGAGACGTTCTCTCAACCCACAACACTGGCTTGTATGATTGTCTCTGGACTGGTTTTCGGAATTTTTGTTGGTTATTTAGGAGCCGTTCAAGAAATTTTTGCCAAGATTTTCCAGGTTGGTGACCAGTTTCCAATCTACTTTGCAATTTTAGCTCTTTCAATTGGAGCGTCTTCCTTTTTTAACTCTAGACTTGTTATGGCGCTTGGAATGAGACGACTCATCTTTCTTGCGTTCCTTTATATGACCATCCTCTCAAATCTTTTCTCCATTTATCTTTTTCTCTTTCAAGAAGGAACTCCCCCTCTTTGGCTCTTTATGATTTATATGATGCTGACATTTTTTTCCGTTGGCTTCTTATTTGGAAATTTAAATGCGCTTGCTATGCAACCTCTCGGACATGTGGCCGGTATGGGGTCAGCACTTCTTGGCTTTGTTCAAAGCTCCATCTCTGTTGCAGTCGGAGTTTATCTCGGTCAATTTTTTCATGACGATATCATCCCGCTTGTTCTTAGCTTTGGAACAATCAGCCTTGTCTGCATTTTGATATTGAGCTTCGAGAAGCGCTTTGAAAAGAGCGTGCTCTAATCCCTACTTATCAATATTTATTGGATGAGGGGTTAAAACATGCGATTGAACTTGAGAGCTTGTCTGCTCTGCAAAGTGAAAAGTCTCAGAGCAATTTACCATTAAAGTCAAAAGTCCCAATGCCACGACGATATTAAATGCCATTCCCACAACAGTCTCCGTAGAAATATAAAATGAATTTTTGAT
>CAZWVK010000027.1:12430-25801 GCA_964636785.1 uncultured Pseudobdellovibrionaceae bacterium
ATTCTATATATTCTTACAAAGAGAATCTACACGACTGGACTTCAAATCTGAGTTAATGATTCGTTAAGGTTTTGCGGATGAATCATGCTTGGCAAACTCTTCTGTAAAGATCTGCCACATTGCCAAGAAAAGAGCCGTGATCATTGGGCCAACTACAAATCCCGCCAAACCAAAAACCTGAAGCCCACCAAGCGTTGCGAGCAAAACCACATAGTCCGGCATTTTCGTTTCCCGACCAACCAAAATGGGTCTTAATATATTGTCGACAAGACCAATAATAATTGAACCACTGGCCACTAAGAACACGCCTTTCCAAATGCTACCGGTTGCCAAGAAATAAACCGCAGCCGGAAACCAAACGATGGCCGCACCGGCAGCAGGTATCAAAGATAAAACTCCCATAATCACGGCCCAAAATGCCGGAGCCTGGATTCCTACGATCCAAAATAAAATTCCACCAATAAATCCTTGCACCATTGCGACCACCAACGTTCCCTTCACCGTCGCACGCGCCACTTCCGCAATTTTTTTGAAGAGTTTTTTCTCGCGCTCATCACCAATTGGAAGAGCGCGGATGGTATGGCCGATCAATTCTTCACCATCGCGAAAAATAAAAAATAAGAAATAGAGCATTAAAACAAACATCACAGAGATCGCAGCCAGATTCTGACCGATCGCGAGCGCCTGCGCTCCCACCCATTGTGTCGCCGTTACTGCGATACTTTCCAGATTTGTGCGCACCTGCTCCAAATCCACTCCAAATCGCTGAAGCAATGAAGTTAACTCAGGCAAATACTTTTCAATCATTGAAAATGGAGCCATGACGTCAATCTGACCGGATTGATACTGCTCATAAAGGCCTAAGGCCTGTTGCGTGACGGTCGCAACAATAAGGGCCAGCGGTATGAGTACAACCAGGATCACTGCCAATGTTGCAAGCAAGGCGGCCCAAGCTCTTCTTCCTTTTAAGATTCGAATCGCTTTGGCATTCAAAGGCTGAAAAAGAACAGCCAGAACGATGGCCCAAAAGACCGGCATTAAAAAACCTCTGGTCATCCAAAAGAAAACCACAGTGACAAGTAAGACCAGTGTGAAAAAGGCTCTCGACTCGAAGCTTTTTAAAACCATGTCCCAACCTACCCATTTTTGCTCATATGGCGCAAGGTGTAGGTTAAAAGATAAACCAGCGCCTTTATGCGGCGTGACCTCACTGTGGAACATGGCAGTTTTTAAAGATGCTTGAAAATCTAAATAACCTGCTCTCATCCGTATTGCTTTTTGATATTTTACCGGGAGAGGCTGAGCTTCCTTTTGCACTCGCCTGGCTCATTGCTGGTGCATTGTTTTTTACGGTTCGACTTAAGTTTATCAACATCCGGGGATTCAAACACGCCTTCCAGATCATCAGAGGAAGGTTTGATAATCAAAAAGATCCGGGTGAGGTCACTCATTTTCAAGCGCTTACAACGGCGCTGTCTGCGACTGTCGGATTGGGAAATATTGCCGGTGTCGCTATTGCTGTCAGCCTTGGAGGACCCGGTGCTACATTTTGGATGATTCTTGCCGGCTTTCTGGGAATGACCTCAAAAATGGCGGAATGCACACTTGCGGTCATGTATCGAAGTATCGATGAAAACGGAGCTGTAATGGGCGGACCTATGGAATACCTTTCAAAAGGATTTTCCGAAAAAGGCTTTCCAAAGCTGGGGAAGTGCTTAGCCGTACTTTTTTCGGTGATGTGTGTTGGCGGATCTCTTGGAATAGGCAACGCCTTTCAAGTCAATCAATCCCTCAATGCCGTTGCTGGCTCCATTCCCATACTCCAACAGTATCCATGGATCTATGGTCTGGCTATGACTGTACTTGTAGCCGCAGTGATCATCGGGGGATTGAAACGCATCGCTCGGGTCACCAATAAGCTTGTTCCATTCATGTGCGGAATCTATGTTCTTGCGGCCTTAATCGTATTATCTATTCATTACTCAGAGATCCCTTACGCTATTGCATTGATTTTTCGCGGAGCCTTCACACCAGAAGCTGGTTATGGCGGAGCCATCGGAGTTTTAATTATTGGATTTCAACGAGCGGCTTTTTCCAATGAAGCTGGTATCGGTTCCGCAGCGATCGCCCACTCTGCCGCAAAAACCAAGATTCCAATTCGCGAAGGATATGTGGCTATGCTCGAACCATTTATTGATACGGTCACTGTCTGCACAATGACTGCGCTCGTGATCATTATCACCGGTGCCTACAATTCACCCGACACAGCTCATCTGGTAGCAACTAACCAAGGCTCTGCTCTCACTGCGGCTGCGTTTGGATCCGTGATCAGTTGGTTTCCATACATTCTTACATTGTCAGTTGTACTATTTGCCTTCTCGACAATGATTTCATGGTCCTACTATGGCGAGCGCTGCTGGAGTTATTTATTAGGCAAGAAGTACAGCCTTTATTACAAATTTCTCTTCTTGGCTGCTGTCTTTTTAGGATCCATCACTCAGGCCTCATCAATCATTGAATTCTCAGATTTAATGGTTTTGGCAATGGCCTTTCCCAATCTTCTCGGGCTTTATCTCCTACGAAATAAAATTTATGAGGCAATTGCTGATTATAAATTTTAGCCAAAAGTTTGTTTTGCACCACGGTGGTAGAGTCTGTCCGCCGATTTCTCTGTGGAAAAGTCTTTCCCCTTCGCCGAACTTACATTAAACCTCTACGACTATGACTCGATACAGGCCAGTGATTGGTCTTCTTATACTTACGATATTAGGAATTTTAGGAAACCTCCTAAGCGTTCCTCTTTTCTTCGGAGTCGATGTCATTTTTGGAAGTGTGGCCACACTTCTTGCGGTTTGCGTTTATGGAGTTCGTTGGGGCGTTCTTTCTTCCTTTATAGCGGCCAGCTACACTTTTATTCTTTGGAACCATCCATATGCCGCTATTATTTTTACCGCTGAAGCTTTGTTTGTAGGTTTAACAGCCCCATGGTTTCGTTCCAATTTGGCACTGGCTTCGGCGGCCTACTGGGCCACCTTGGGAATGTTACAGGTTTATGTTTACTATCGCTTTGGCCTTGAAATGGATCAGGTGGGCACATTACTCGTTGTAACAAAACAAGCCACCAACGGAATTTTCAATGCAATTCTTGCGGGATTGATACTTGATTACACACCTCTACTTAAATTATTAACAGGCCGAGACAAGCCTCGTACGCCTGTCTTTCAGAATATCTTTAATGTATTTGTTGCCGCCGCTTTGATTCCGGCTTCCATTTTAGTTGTTATCGATGCGCGAGGCGCACTCTCTCGGGTGGAACAAGATGCCATTTACCGTTTGGAAACCATTTCAACTGGCATTTCAATCTCATTAGAAAGATGGCTTAGGCAACATGTTCGAGCCATCAGCTCGGTCGCACGCTTAATTGAAAAGAATCAAATGTATGAGCCAAAGAAACTGCAAGCACTGGTTGAAAACAATAGCGCTGTTTGGCCAGCGTTTTTAGGGACCTATATTGCCGATCACAAAGGAACCACCATTGCCTTTGATCCATTGGTGAACGCCAGGGGCGATTCCACTATAGGAATCAATTTTTCAGATCGCGATTATTTCAGAGTTTTAAGAAGTGGTGAAAAAAGCCCCTACATTTCAACTGTTTTTCTAGCCCGCGGTGGAGTGTTTGAGCCCGTCTTCAACATCGCAGCACGAATCCAGCGCAATGGCGAGTTCTTTGGTATCGCAGCTGGATCTTTAAATCTAAAGCAGCTGAATGTGATTCTAAACTACCTACCCGGAGAATCGGGTTATCTTGCTACTCTTGTTGATCGAGCTGGAAACGTCATCACTTCCACCGACCCAAATTTTGTTACGCTCGAAAATTATCGAAACGCTGTTCAAGGGAATATTCGCCCAATTGAGCAGAATTATTATTACCGAGTTCCTGACGATACGATCGAATCTCCCATGACCAAATGGAACAAATCATTTATTGGCCGTGAAGCTCGCATCCCCGGGGAAGACGGCTGGGTTTTAAACATTGAACTCCCGCTGAAGGAATTAAGACTCATTCTCTACCAAAGATACATTGCAAATATGGGTTTCATGCTTGGACTTGTTGTGGTGATTCTTTTTGGTTCCATGGGCATGGCGGGAAAGATCTCAAAACCTCTCATTGAGCTCTCAAGAGAAACGACGGATATTCCTGAGCGCATCGAGCATAAGGAAGTTATCCAGTGGCCAAAGAGCAACCTTGTGGAGGTCGATCTTTTAATTAAGAACTTTCGTTCCACTGTCGATGCGCTTAAAAAACGATTCGCGGATATTGAAGCCTCGCGCGTTCAGCTGAAGAAATCCAAAGATGAGGCTGAAGCTGCTAACCGTCTTAAGAGCTCATTTCTAGCGAATATGTCCCATGAAATTCGCACTCCACTTGGAGTAATGATTGGCTTTTCAGAACTCATGTCTGAAGACGGAGTGACTCCCCAGGAAAGAAAAAAATATGCTGAAACTTTAAAACGAAATGGTGAACAGCTCTCAATCTTAATTGATGATATTTTAGATCTCTCCAAGGTCGAAGCCGGATATTTAACTATTGAAACCATAAGGCTCTCCTTACGACGCACAATCCAAGAAGTCCTTTTGGACTTTCAGGCCAAGGCGCAGGAGAAAAATATAAAACTCGCTTGCAGTATTCCAGACGGAACTGAAGATGAATTATTAACGGATCCCGTTCGACTCAAACAAATTCTCGCAAATCTCATTGGAAATTCCATAAAGTTTACACCTCAAGGTCACATCACCTTGAAAGTTCTTCGCAATGACCATGAATTGGAAGTGGAAGTTGAGGATTCCGGAGTTGGAATTGAACTTGAGGATCAAAGCAAGCTCTTTCAGCCATTCACGCAAGCGGATGAGTCGATGACTCGAAGATTTGGCGGAACCGGACTGGGGCTTGCTCTATCTAAACGTTTAAGCGTTTTACTGGGCGGAGATTTGACTTTAAAATGGAGTAGCCCCGGCAAAGGATCCATTTTTTCTTTGACTATTAAGAATCATAAATATGATCTCTCACCTGTCAGCTCATCCGGTTCCGTCGCCACGAATGAATCGTTACAAAATATAAATCTTACAGGAATGAGATTGTTACTGGTCGAAGATTCTGTCGACAATCAGTATCTCGTAGCCACCATACTCGGCAAAAACGGAATCATCGTTGAATTTGCAGACCATGGAGCCGATGGTGTCAAGAAGGCTCTAGCTAACGACTATGATGCCGTTATTATGGACTTACAAATGCCCGTGATGGACGGCTATACAGCGACGGAGAAATTAAGAGCCTCAGGCTATCAAAAGCCAATTATTGCTCTGTCTGCTCACGCGATGAGTGACATCCGCCAACGATGCATTGAGGCCGGATTCACAGATCATCTCCCCAAACCTATTGTTTTTCACGACTTACTCGCTGTTCTTTTAAAGGTCACTCGGTCGTAAAAAGAGCATCTATATTTTGTGCAGTTTTTGTGACTTAAATTTTTTTTAGTGGTCGGTCTTTTCTCAGTGGTTAATATAAGCGAATCATTAATCAAGGAGATACCAATGAAGGCTTGTGATGTTTGTGGAAATACCTACGAAGGATCTCTTGAGATCAAATTCGAAAACAGCAATGAATCTCATTGGTTTGATAGCTTCGAGTGCGCCATTCATAAGTTAGCTCCAACCTGCAACCACTGTGGAGTGCGAGTTCTTGGACACGGAATGCAAGCTGAGGATGAGCTTTACTGTTGTGCTCACTGTGCAAGAAAGCAGGGGTATCAGCTCTTTGTTGATCATACCGTTTCGAAGGAATCTGCAGAAAGTGGCCTAAGTCCAAGTTAACTGCTTATGCTGAGTAAAATTTTCGCTCGGTCTTCCGAGCCATTGGCTTTTATTGAAATTCATTGATTTAGAGATATAACTCCGGGCACCAATAAGGAGATCCACTATGAAAACAATAGTTATAGCTCTGAGTCTTATGCTCTCTATGTCCCTCTATGCCGAAGAGAAAACCTCAACTCTAGAATGCAGCTTCACCGAACCGTTTTTCACTTTGGACATCAATCTGAATGAAAGAACCATCCATAAAACAGAACCAGACTGGAACGGCGATCCAAGTAAAACCATAACGACACTGATTAATGAAGATGTTTCATTGGTGAGTGATTTCTCGGATCCTCTTCTTCCGAAGTATGAGATCACCTCAACAAAAGGTGAAGCGATTATGAGTCTGGTATTAAACATGAGTGGTTCAGATGGAATGAGTGATATTATTTTCCCATTCGACGCTCGGTACGGAGAGCTATGGGGCGGATGTTCCTCAGATAAAATCGCTCCATTTAATCCTTACGAAGCCAATTAAGATTTATTAGCGAACAGCTACGAACAGTTAATCTTTGTTCACGTCTTTACATCACCATCCCCCTTTAGGAAGCTCGCAAGCATCAAACCATAAAGGGGGAACTTATGAAAAAACACACACGTCTATTTGCAATCGCTTTCGCTTCACTGATCTGGATGGGATGTTCCAGTAAGAAAAGCGAAGATTTTAGTTTTGATTTCAATCGACCATTGGACTGTCGCAATTGATGTGGTCTTAATTTTGCCATTCTTGATTGAGATGGTGTTTTTAAAGCCGCTTTTTGAGCTCGAAGAGCAAATGGGCGGCTTTAGCGCTGTGAAATCAAGGCAAAAAAGGGAGTCCATTGATGCGAAAGTTACTATTTTTGTCACTTCTTGTTCTCACCACTTCGATTGGCTGCCCATCGAAAAAAGACCCATTAAGCGGCCACGTCAATCCAGAAGAGTTAAAAACAGGAAGCTTAAATCCTGAGCTGGAAAAAGCTCTTAATGAAGTTTTATCGGAAAAAGACAGTGCTGCTGTAAAAACGGCGCCTTGTCCTGAAAGTTTAAGTGAAGATAAAGATAAAAATTTAACGAAGCACTTTGAGTGCGGTGCCATTCGAGTTCCTGATTACCATGACAAAACCTCGGCAGGATTTCAAAGTCTTGCGTTCTTAATTGTTCAAAAAGATAAATCTCGAAAGAAACCTCTTCTAGTGATTGAGCAAGGCGGACCGGGAATGTCCTCGATGACACTGGCTTCGTATTATTTAAATGCCATCCCTGAGCTTATTAATGATTTTGATATTCTAGCGGTTGAGCAAAGAGGAACCTCTTGGACAAGGCCTGAAATCGCATGCAAAGAGATCACTAAATATAAACTCTCAACACTGAATGGAAACGAATCGGAAGCGGAAATTTCGAGATTAAAGCGGCAATGCTTGGACCGAGTCTCAAAAATGATTCAACTTGATAGTATTTCCACTTATCAAATTGCGAGTGACCTTGTCTATTCTGCGAAATACTTTGGCTATAATAAGTTTTCCTATTTCGGAGTTTCTTATGGAACACTTGTGGGTCAATATCTTTTGCGTTTTCATCCAGGCTCACTTGAAAAAACCATACTAGACAGTCCGGTGGTTCCCGGAATGGATTGGACGGGCGATGCTATGTTAAATATGGACAATGTCGTTCGAAAGAATCTTGAAGATTATAAGCTTAAAAACTCAGATTGGAGTCGCACACCAGAAGAAAGCGTGACTCATCTCAATCGTCTAGCAAACTCTTACGACGCTTTACCCTTAAGCTTGAATTACAAATATGAGGGAAAAAACTATGGTTACCTTTTCAAAGGAGAAGATTTTCTAAACATCCTAGTTCAACTTTTGACATCGAGCTACAATCCAGATCATCTCAGTGCTTTGCTTCTTACTGCTGAAAAAAGAGCTCTTGCTCCAACAGGAACAAGCAATCTTATGGAGCTCATTGTTCAAGCCTACGCCAGCGTGGATGGCGATGAATCAACTCTTATGTATCAATCTATTATCTGCCGTGAGTTTGAAATAGAATCTGTGGATTATGCAGATGTCCTGTCCAACTGGACTCTCTTACCCGATCTTGTAGGAGACAAAGAAGAGCTCGCTTCATCTGTTGAGAAAGACACAAGATGCGATCTCGGCTTTCAAAAAGCGCCAGATTCAAAAGTCCTAACTCAGCCCGTCTCTACGGATAAAAGTGTCTTAGTCGTTGGCGGAGAGACCGATCATGTGACCAGCGCTGATTATGTGGCCGTTGTGGCCAAAGACTTTAGCAATGGCCATCAAGCGGTATTTGAAGGAGTTGGGCATGGCACGCTAGGAGCCAAGCCCTGCATCAACAAGAGCGTTGTCGAGTACCTTAAAGATTCCACAGGGCGCTTTCGCAATTACTGCGATTAGAACTTTGAGTTGTTTGGAATCATGTATTTATGAACAAACTCAGCATCTTGTGGGAATCCGCGCTTGGCCTTAAAGGAGCTATCTCTAAATTTATCACGAGGATGTTCTGCCGAACTCACTTCACGAATTTTGTCGTGGCATTTTTCAGCGTGATTGCAGTCTTTAGGATCTTTTTTCTTTTCGCCAGCAAATGAAAGCGAAGAAAAAGCCAAAATCATCGATAGAAGAACCAGTCTCATAAACACTCCACGGTTTTTGTTGTTTAATACTCTCAGCCTTCGATCAATAAAACTTTAGTCCTGAATGCCTTGAAATGAGACAAAGACATGCATCCCAATACCTGTGCCTCTTCCCCTAACGCCATGTCCTCGTGATGCAATGATTTGCAAAGTGTTTTATGAAGACTCTATGAAGAAAGATCTCTCAACAGCTTTGATTTCCATTCTCGATTTAGCCAAAGTTTCAGAAGGCGGAACAATCAAAGAGGCATACCATCAGTCGAAAATTCTTGCGCAACTGGTCGAGCGATTGGGATATCATCGATACTGGCTTGCAGAGCATCACAATATTGAAGGCATTTCCAGCGCAGCCACTTCGATCTTAATTGGTTATATTGCGGAAAATACGAATACCATTCGTGTCGGGTCCGGTGGAATCATGCTTCCAAATCACTCTCCTTATATTATTGCCGAGCAGTTTGGAACATTGGCTACCCTTTATCCAGATCGAATTGATCTAGGACTTGGACGTGCACCAGGCACAGATCAAGCAACGATGAGAGCATTGCGGCGAAATGCAAATGAAACCGATTTTGGTGAGCTGATTGGTGAGCTCTTATATTATTTCGCAAAACCAGAGCCTGGGCAGAAAATCAGAGCCATTCCTGGAGAGGGAATTGATATTCCAATCTATATTCTTGGTTCCAGTTTTTATAGCGCTCATCTTGCCGCACGTCTTGGAAGACCTTATTCCTTTGCCGGTCATTTCGCTCCACGTGCGCTGATTCAGGCTCTTGATATCTATCGCTCGGAATTTCAACCCTCAGCTGCGCTGGATAAACCCTATGTGATGATTGGTGTTCCCGTCATTGCCGCAGAAACAGATGAGCTCGCAGACTATCTAGCAACCAGTGTGCAGCAAACCTTTTTAGGATTGGTGCGCGGCGATCGAAAGCTTGTGCATCCCCCTGTTAAAGATATGAATGAGATTTGGACGACACAGGAGCGTTTAGCTGTTGAGTCTATGCTTCGCCTCTTAGTGACCGGAAGCCCTAAGACCGTTCGAAAAAAACTCGACGAGCTGATTGATGTTACAGGTGCTGATGAATTGATCATCACCTCAGACACCTTTGATCCGGCCGACAGGATGCGTTCATTTGAGTTTATCGCACAGGCTAAATTTGAAAATTAGCTGGTTACCTATTTTGATAATCAATTGAAAGCAAACTCAAATAATTTCGAGAAAACTTGGAATTTAAAAAGAGCAGGAGTATGAATTTCCTCGGGGAAAAATGGGAGGGGAAAGAATGTTTCGAGCTCTATTCTTAGTTATTGCTCTTAGCTTTGCTTATTCAGCATCAGCAGCAAGAAATCACTGCTTTCAGTTTTTGGGCCATGAAGTACATGAGCCACTCGTCAAGGAACTGGCGTACAAACTCAAATACAATGTGGCCGAGTTCTGCAATAGCGAAAGAATCCAAGATATTTTTATCGAAGACCGTCTCGTTTATCATCGTTCGGATGATCAGTATCACCCCTACAAATTCATTACGATCCATTACAATGAATATTCCTGCGAGTATTCCTACGATTTGAATGGTAAGAGATGGGGTCATCAGGAATGCTACAACACCTGGTGATCGCTCTAGCGACGATATCGAGCTCTTAAATTAAAAGCTCTCTGGATAATATCCCATTTGAGATTGTCGGTTCATAAAGGCACGAGTCAGTCTCTCAACAGGGATATCCGGTGATCGCCCGGATAATCTTTCAAACTCAAGTGCATCATGGGAACAAAACACTTTGACCTCATCTGAGTGAGTTTTGATCAATTCACGAAGACGAGCCTGGTTTTCAATTCGTTTCTTTCGATCTTTATCCATCATCATTTGATAAAAACTTAAGCCCGGGGTGCAGTGTGGTTCATAAGGATTCATTTCATCGTGATAAAAATAGGCATCACCAGCATTAAGAAGCCAACCGGACTCTGTTCGAACGGCAATTCCAGCGTGCCCAAAAGTATGACCAACCAGAGGGATCATTGCGATATCATCAGAGATTCCTTCTAGCGCCTGAACCCGATCAAACCCATACCAGGAATCACCCGAAGAAGCAGAGTAAACCTCCCAGTTGCCTCTTGTATTCCACTGTTGTGGTCGATATCTCTGCCGATCCAGCCAGGTCTTCTGTTGAAAAGCATCGTCTCTTTCAGCTCTCATCATATGGACCTTGGCATGTGGGAAATCATCAAGCCCACCGGCATGATCAAAGTCCAAATGAGTTAAAACAATGTGCTTCACATCGTCTGGATCAAATCCAAGATTTTCAATCTGCCGAATGGCTGTCATTTCTTCTCTGAATTCAGGGCTGAGCAGATTTAAGAAAAATTCACTGATTCGTGTATCAGGATGATGGACATCATTTAATCCAAATCCAGTGTCGACCAAGATGAGTTCGCGATCAGATTCAATAAGAAGGGAGTGATTGGTCAATTGACCCCGCGTAAGAATTCCTTCTCGCCCTCCATCCATAAGACGGCCACCAAGAGGACAAGATGAAATGCAGTTCAGGTGATGAATTTTAACCATAGGATGACCTCGCTTAAAACCCTAAAACCTAGCATTACCGTGGCTTGAGGGGTTTAAGCTTCAGTGCGAATATTGTGAAAATTTGAACAAAGAAATTTTATTTAATTGGGTGCTGTGAGTTTGAGTCCAACAATCGAAATCAAGAGCAATCCCAGAAAAAACAATCGAGACGGGTTTGCGGATTCATTAAAAAGAAATATTCCAAGAACGGCCGCGCCCAAGGCGCCAATTCCCACCCACACACCATAGGCTGTCCCGATCGGTAGAACTTGAGCTGCTCGTGCCAGAAAATACATGCTGAGTGCCAAGGTGATCAGAGTAAATGCGGTCGGCATCAAACGTGTCAGACCATGGGTGTACTTGAGCCCGATGGCCCAACAGACCTCAAGAAGTCCCGCAATGAGAAGATAAATCCAAGCCTGTGTCGCAGACATTTCGCCTCCTGAAATAAGAATCTAAAAACATAAAAAGATAGTGGGTATAATAAGAACAAACAAGACGATTTCGCCCGAAGAAGAGAGTGCCGTTAAACACTAAGCCATCTCTCCTCACAACTTTTGCTTTAAATTCACATATTTTAGACGGCTGTGAAATGCTCTCCCTTGCGAAATGGCTATTCTTAAGGGACTAGAAAAAAGGAGTTCACTATGGCCTATAATCGATTTGGCGCCACAGATCCAAATCAGGGTGCCCGTGGGCAGCGTCGCGATCGAGGCGACACTCGAGCGGATCGTCACTACCAAAAGGAAAGTGAGTACCGAAACTTCAATCGCGGCTTTGATGATGAGGATCCAGATCAAGGCATCGCCTTTAAAGATAGTTTCGAGCAAAACGAGCGAAGGCGAACTGGACGTTATGGTGAAAATCTTGAAGAAGATGAGATGAAGTTCAATTACCGCCCCTCAACGGCCTACGGATCGTTCTATAGTGAATTTGATATGACTCGAGGACCCGCCGCCTTTCGTGGCCGCGGCCCAAAAGGTTATAAGCGATCGGATGCACGTATCAAAGAAGATGTCTGTGACAGATTGGCTTATGATGCTCATATCGATGCCAGTGATATTGAAGTGGATGTGAAAGATTCCATTGTGACCTTAAGTGGAAGCATCGATTGCCGCAGAAATAAACGGCATGCCGAGCGAATCATTGAAAATATCAGTGGAGTTAAAGATGTTCGAAATCACCTCTCACTCAAAGAGAATACGTCTTCATGAACACCGACGCTAAAGCAAAAGAAAAAGGGCTTTTAATACGGCAAAGTGAAAACGGATTTAGCCTTTATTCGGCTCTTAATACTGATCTTCAAACTGTGGATAAGGGAGTGGATATTTTAAATAAGTGTATTTGATTTTGGTTCATTTTAAATAAGGAGAACTACGATGGAAAAAATCAAGATTGCAGTACTAATAGGAAGTCTGAGAAAAAACTCATTCAATAAGAGCTTTGCAGATGCTCTATTCAAACTGGCGCCAGAGAACTTTTCATTTCACATGATCGATATTGGATCGCTTCCGCTTTATAATCAGGACGAAGAAAAGAATCCTCCTGAATCCGTTAAGAAACTCAAGAATGATATTTCATCCGCGGATGGAATCTTATTTATAACTCCAGAGTACAACCGCTCAATTCCAGGAGTTTTGAAAAATGCGATCGATCATGCCTCAAGACCATATGGTGAAAGTGTTTGGGCTGGAAAGCCAGCCGGAGTGATTGGTGTTTCGATTGGGGCAATTGGAACCGCAATGGCCCAGCAGCACTTGAGAAATATGTTGGCTTACCTCGATGTTCATACCATGGGACAGCCCGAAGCTTTTATTCATATGAAAGAAGGGCTTTTGGATGAGTCCGGAAACATTGGAAAAGAAAGCCGGGAATTTCTGCAAGGCTGGATGGATAAGTTTACGGACTGGATTGAAAAACATCAGTCTCCATCCGCAAGAACAGCTGCATCCTCCAAAGGAAAAACAACCGAGGAATTGTCCATTCATTAGAATTAGGTACGCCTGCCTGGCGGAAGGGGGTGCCCAACCCGGTGGGTACGCGCGCTGGCTAGCGCCAGTCCCTTCGTTAAGTAAGCTGACTCGCGGCCAGCGTACCTAGTCCGAACATATTCAATATGAGAAGAAGTCGTCCCGGTCTTGAGGGAGTTTGGATCCACCGAACTCTCAAGAAGGTGTTTGAATTATAAAACTCCATGTAAAGTCCCCACCAAAAAACTACAAAGACCGTTTCTCGCCCCTGTCCAATTTCTGACTT
>CAZWVK010000028.1:0-25600 GCA_964636785.1 uncultured Pseudobdellovibrionaceae bacterium
AGCCTAAGTGCTTTTTCCTTAGAGGTTATTGAGCCCATCGATGCTGGTTTTTTAGCTCACTCGACCTGTAGCATTTGGGCACAGAAACCCGATGAAGAGCCGAAGTTTATTTGCTCGGGGACGCGCATAGATTCTCAAGCGGTATTAACGGCAGCGCACTGCCTTAGTCATCCAGAGAGCACAAAGAAAAAATTTTTTGTAAAATGCAGTGGGGATGATTTTCTTATTGAAGGAAAATCCACTCATCCTCATCCGAAATTTAAGTTCGGAGCAAAAGCCGCTGATATTGGAATTTTAATCATAAATTCTAACAACTCTATGGCCTCAATGAGCCAAGTTTATTCAAGAACTGAGGTCGATGAGATTTTAAATCAGACTCGCGAGTTTCATAGTTTTTCAGTTGAGCGCGAGGACCAAGGGGTGGCCGGCCGATTTGGTGAATCAAGAATGACTAAGCGCTATCTTTTTAAAAATGGGGATGAGCCTCAGATCCGATGTATGATTCTTGGTTATGGTTTAAACGGTGAAAACGCGTATGGTCACTTGCAATCTCAGGGTTTAAAATTGCCTCATATTTTAGATTTGGATACCGATTATCAGTTCTTCCCATTTAATACGGCCGAACATCGAGTTCTCGTGCGTCCGGGGGATTCAGGCGGTCCGGTCTTATGTCAGCTGAGTGGCGAGCAAGAAACCTTTGTACTCGGAGTTCACTCTCACTCGATGGAAGAGCGTGGCTTTTCCTACACCACGCCCGCGTTTAAATACCTGGATTGGATTGAATCCGTTTTGAAAGCTTCACGGAATTAGGTCTGCACCCTATAGTCCATTCTCCCATTGACTAAACACCTTCTCTTCATCGAACTGTGAAGCGCGAGATTAAGATGGAGAAAGAAATGGAAATAATTAAGCCTAAACGACTCAATCGAGGTGATCTTATTGGAGTTATCACCCCCTCATGGCCCATCACCGAAGACGATGAAGCTCAGATGGAAAAAGGCGTTCAAACTCTTAAATCTCTAGGCTTTGAAGTGAAAATGTCAAAAAGCGCTTATTTCCGGCGCGGTTATTTAGCTGGAACCGTTGAACAGCGTCTCTTAGATCTTCATGAAATGTGGCGAGATCCTCAGGTGAAGATGATTCTTCTTTCTCAGGGCGGCACATCCGCAAATCATCTTTTAGACGGAATTGATTATTCACTGATTCAGAAAAATCCAAAGATCTTCTCGGGAATTTCAGATGGAACCACATTGCTTCACTCGATTCATAAAAAAACGGGACTGATCACTTTCCATGGTCCCGATCTTTTTTCGACTTTTGGTGTGGATTTGAATCCTGCAATTCAAAAAAATATTTTAAATACCTTTATGGGCGAAGCTATTGAGCCATAAAGACCAGACCCGGATTGGAAGCCAGTGAAGGGATCAAGAAAAAGATCTTATGAAGGTTGGCTGTGTCTAAGAGAGGGGAGAGCGTCAGGTAAATTAGTTGGTGGTCATTTGGACACATTGATTAAAATCGGTTTTGCTGGGTACGGCTTGAGCTTTTCAAATAAAATTCTTTTTTTGGAAGGAACAGAATCAGGAGTTCCATATCTCGATCGAGCATTAACAACTCTTCGATTAAAAGGTGTCTTTAACGAAATCTCGGGTCTTATTGTTGGATGGTTTGATCAGGTTGAAAGTGATGACACTTATCCGCAAACTGTGGCAGAGATCGTAGAAGAAGCCACTCGGGGTTCGAGCTTTCCGATTATTGAAATCCGAGAACTCGGTCACAATGTTCAAAACTATGTGTTTCCAATTGGCTGTCAGGCCACTTTGGATTCCCGGGAACTTTATATTTCTTTGGATGAAGCCGCCGTGAGTTGAGGCTAGACGCTTAAAAAGATAGTCGTATCGGTTATTTAGGTCTCTATTGCGACATCTATAAAACTGTCGTAATATATAGCAATGAACTCACTCACTCAAACGCAAATGATGGACGGTCTTAAAGCTCTTGATAAAAGGTTGAGCCAGCCTGTTTCGCTGGTGATTGGTGGCGGCGGAGCTATGATCCTAGCTCACAGTTTTCCACTTGTGACCTACGACATCGACGCGGTTCCTAAAGGGATCAGTATGGATGAGCTTTCACCGCATATTGAAGCTGTCGCAAAGGAACTAAAAATACCGGTAGATTGGCTCAATCCTTGGTATTCCAGTTTCACTTACGTCCTGCCCGGTGATTATGAAGACCGATTGATTGAGGTTTACAAAGGAAAGAATCTTGTTGCAAGGGCGCTCGGCGTAAACGATTTGCTGATCATGAAATGCTTTGCCCACCGTCAAAAAGATATTTCTCATGTGAAAGCTTTATTGAAGGCGGGCGCCGATGCGGACTTTGCTTATAAAAGAATGGAAGAGTTGGAGGATAAGGGAATTCCACATGTTTCTTTGGCGCAGGAATTTTTAGATGAGGTGCTTGATCAAGAGGAGGCATGAGTGATTTCGACTTCACTTTTGCAAAATCAATATGAGCAATTTCAATATTTTCCTGAAAAAATTTCTGAAGAGGATTTTATAAAAGCGGTTTCTATTTGTCGGTTAGATGCGCGGCTTGCTCAGATTCTTGTTCAGTTCCTAATTCAATACTACTCGCAACTGAATCCATTTAAAATTTATCTTTTAAGAGAAAACCTACTGTTTCCAGAGACACTCGGCGTTTTAGTGGAGTTTGCAAAAGCGGCTTCAGCAAATGCAGCCTTCAAAGCTTGGAGTGCAAGTGCATTGTTTGAGCTGAAGCCCTCGACGTGGCAAATGTTTTTTATCCAGAGTTCTCGCCCAAAACCGGAGCGGGATCTAAAAATCATTCAGCGCAGTCTTAAGCCATATGTTAAATGGGGCTTCTTCTCAGATGAGGATCTTTATCCTTCGAAGAAAAATTTAGGCGCTAAGAAAAAGTCCTATTCTCTTCTTAGTAAATCTCAACGCCTAAAAATTCTCAAAGAATTGTTGAATAAAAATAAATCCATCACCGTGAATGATTACATTGAGGCGTGCGCCGGGCAAATTCATCGTAGAGCTGCTGAACGAGACCTTCAATCCATAAAGGGAATTCAATCCAGAGGAAACACCCGCACGAAGGTGTACTTTCAGGGGGCAAATGATTAAAGATTTTTTTGCAACGATTCTTACCCATTCGGGAAAAGGTATAAATACGATTTATTTGTTTTAATTATGCTTAGAAAGAAATTTCAAGTGACATTTCAAGATACCAGCGCGGAGGTCTATTGCCCGCGCTGGTACCATTTAGTTCTACACAATTACTTTTGACATAATATTGATACAGACGGGAGCTTTTCAGTTGGCCATGATGATCGAAAGATATCCATCGTGATTATGAGACTACTATGCTCTTTCGTCCATTGTCTCTTTTTCGTATGTAGTATGACCTGGTATTTTCCCTGGATATCTGAATTCACAGGAAAATGAGGATTTCTAACCGCATTGGTCCTGAGATTGAAAGGAAGATTTTAGATTACTCTTTGGAGTATCCAACTCACGGTCAAGTGAGGGTTGCCAATGAGCTAAAAGCTTTAGGAATCCAGATCAGTGATGGTGGTGTTCGAGGCGTGTGGTCACGCCACGATCTATTGAGAAAAGGTGAGAGGTTAAAGCGTCTGGAAAGACATGCTGCTCAAAACGGTGTTGTTCTAACAGAAGCTCAAGTTCAAGCGTTAGAAAATGCCAAGGAAGAAAAGAGAGCCCATGGTGAGATTGAAACTTTTCATCCAGGTTTTTTATTTGGTCAAGACACTTACTATGTGGGCTACATCAAGGGTGTTGGAAAGATTTATCAGCAAACTGGGATCGACACATTTTCAAACATGGGATTTGCAAAACTGTACACGGATAAAACTGCGATCACTGCGGCCGACTTTTTAAACAGCAAAGTTTTACCATTTTTTGACAGCGAGCAGATGAAACTTCTTCGGGTTCTGACTGACCGAGGGACGGAGTACTCAGGAAAACTGGAGCAGCATCCTTACCAGCTCTTTTTGCACTTGAATGACATCGAACATTCAAAGACTAAGGCTTATCACCCTCAAACCAATGGCTGTACAGAAAGACTCAACCAGATCATCCAGGAAGAGTTTTACGCAGTAGCATTTAGGAAGACCCTTTACACTTCGATCGAGCAAATCCAAGGCGATCTCGATGTCTACATGACCAAGTACAATGAAAAGCGGACCAACCAGGGAAAGCGCTGTCAGGGCCGAACTCCGAAGCAAACTTGGTATCAAGGATACAACCTCTATAAAAAATATGTGATCGAGAAAACGGAGGTGACACCAGAACTAAATTTGGTTTAGGAAAAACAATCGACCGAGAGAGTCATGTCAACGCAACTCTCAACTACCGCACTTAAAAGATGCTCTTCTTTTATTGACAGACAAAAGCTGTTGTTGCTCGCGCATTCAAGCCCAGTGCTGCCATATTTTTATTTGGCAAATAAGGGACATGTGAGGAGTCAATTCCTCCCCAGGCTTTAAGTTTGCTGACGCTGTTGATCCAGCAAGTGTAGCCCTCTTTGTAGGTGTAATAAAATCCAGTGCCTTGCTTGTGAATGCCTTGCCAGTTTCCGCAAACTCCTGAGTATTCCATTTCAGTTGGAGTTGTTTCCACCGACGAAGCTATTTTAGCCCATTGTGATCCCCAAACTTGAATCAATTTATCCATGTTGGCGTATCTGCAATAAAAGTCCTTAAACCCATGATAAATTCCTCCATCAGGCGTTCTGAATAGGCCTGTAATCACGGGCGAGGTTTGTTGTGGCGGAGGAGCGGGAGTTGCCGGAACAACCGCCAGACTTAAAGCTTTAAAGGAATTTCGATTTTTGTATTTACTCAGTTGAGTGATGGATGGAAATTGGGAAGCACACCATGAATCTCCTGCGGGGTCGCTATTTAGCGGACTGGTTGAAGAAACGGAAGCTGGAAATGAGGCTTGGGCGGGTTGATTGGACTTATAAAAAAGATTTCGAGAAGTGCGCCCTGTTATATCTTTAAGAGATATGACAGAGGAGCCCAAAGTTTCAAAGATATTGCAGTGGGCTTCAAGTCCGGTTTGAATTTTCGGGTTTTGAGCTCCTTGAGAACTTTGAATAAAGGAGTTCAATGGAAGCCCCGTCACATCCAGCATCACATTGCCATTGATGCCAAAGCTTGAGCCGACGGGACCTTCAGGTCCGATATGACTTGCCGTCAGAAGCACTCCACCTTGAAGATGCTCCATCCAGTTGCCACTGATGGTTGAGCCCCCATGAGTGATGATGGCGTGACGAAGTTTGTTTTCGAAAAGATTATTGCGAATCATTGAATTTGGATGAGAGGTGTTGGTGTTGAAAAAGTAAACGCAATGATGGAGTTGGTTCTCAGAACAGTTCTTAGGCAAAGATAAATTTTTATTTAAAGTGATTCGATACCGCAAATAAGCATCGTGCAAAATGCTTTCAGCCCTATTCACTTTATATTCGCCGAGATCGGCACCCGTTGCGCTGTCAATCATCTGTAAGGTGTCTCCCACTCGCACATCCCATTCCGCGCTTTGCGGGGCGGGCTGGGAAAATGTGAACTCGGAGTTGCTATGTTTTGTGACAATTCTGATTCCTGAAGTTTTTAAATGGATGCCGTCATCCATGAGATTTTTAAAAACGGAATTTTCAATGATGGTTGACCCTCTATTGCTGGGTCCATGAATGCCATCGGAAGCTCCAGCCAGAAGAGAGTTTCCGCGAGGCACAAGTTGGAGACCGTCAAAGTGAATAAGTCCTTTGTTATGTAAAGGTCTTACGGCCATTTTGACTGTGGAATGAATGCCAAGATTTTTTACCTTCACATTGGAAGAACCGGCAATCAACAACATAGAGTAGTTGGCAAATCCGGCCTCCGACTCGGCGATAAAACTTCTCAATCCCAAAGAGTTTTTTGCCTGAAATTTCATGGCCTCCCTATAGTCATGAGAGCTTTGAGGTAAGCTAAAAGCAAAGCGGCGCTTAATTTGAACCACCTCATTCATTCTGCTTTTCAATGCATTTGCCGAGACATGAGCGTTTAATGAGGCCGGAATACGAACAGCTGCAAGTCTTTGACTCCGATGGACCGTTTGAACTCCGTTTAAAAAGACATAAGAAGCATTCCCCGGTTGAATATCCATTCTGGAACCTTGAAAGAAAGACATATGGGCGAATTTTCTTAAAAGACGCCCCTTGGATCCTGCGGAAACCCCATCACCACAAAGAGAGTAAAGGGGATTTTCAGGAGGAAGCGGATACCCTTCATCCACTTTAACGGAAAGAAAATAATTTTCTCCGGATTGAGAAAGACCAACAATGGTTCCTTGGATGTGAGATCTGTCAAAATGTTCCGCGTGAGCATTTTTAATGGTGCAGTTAGTGCAATTTTTCACCTGTAAAAACTGTGAGTGTGAGCTGATCCAAAAATTGCTGTCGTTTCCGTCAAAAACAAAATTTGAAATCCCTTGGACTCCCAAAGCCCAGGCGCTAAATGGATTGGATCTTAAATAGTAATTTTCACTCTTGGAAAATTTAATTTGCACCCAATGATTGGAGTTGGTTTTCTTGAAATTTTGGATTTCATTCAAAATGTGGCGAATTCTAATTCCGTCGTCCAATCGGTAATGGCCTGCAAATCCTGCGCTTGGGCCGACGTGATAGGTGCGGCATGAACTTGATCCGGAAGCTTCAGCCGGACAAGAGTTGTCCTGTTGAAAATTCAAATTTGGAGTGGCTCCACTCGGTTCCAGGTCTCCCTCTTTCAGGATTTGAGATCGATCCAAAGAGGCGGACAAGAGCTTCCGCATCCGTTCTTGTTCGGTGGTGGCAAAGTCCACGGCTGTGGGATCTCGTTGATCTGAGTTCTGATAACTGTATTGAATGTCTCGGCATCTTTCCTCTGCAGAGGCTGTTTCCATTTCAAATGAGGACAAAACGAGCAGATCATTTATGGCAAAAGAATTTGAATTTTGAAGAGAATGAAAAGAATCACAGTTTTGAAAGGCCAACAAAGGCAATGTTGAGATAAATAAAAAATAGAACTTATTGTTCATATGGACATCCAAACGGATCACTCTTAAAGACTGTTTTCAGCGTGGCATATAGATAAAACCCCAGCAAAAGAAGAAATTTATACTGTTTCAATTCAGAACGGAAATGTGGTTGACGGCTCAAATTTCTGTTCTGCAGATCATTTACTCGGTGCTTTTGTTGCCTGAGCTTTGAATCTGGGCTAACCATGCTTTACATACTATGAAAGATTCTTTTGGTGAGCTTTTTCAAACAGCATTTAATAAGTATTTAGAAAAAAACCCACGTCTATCACTTCGCTCGTTTGCAAAAAGTCTTGGCCTTGCTCCATCTACCGTTCATCAGTATTTAAACGGCACTTATCCTCCAACGGCCAGAAACCTTCGCCACATCGGGCAGATGTTGGGGTGGGATAAGGAGTTGATCGAAGACTTGCTTTCTGGTATTCGAGCCAGCAAGCACCCGGATGCGGTAAGAATTTATTGTGAAGATCTTTCTCCTCTGTTTGTGGAGCTTTTAATTCTGTTTCAGCGTTGGGTAAACCAGGGTAATACCGAAGTCATTCTTTCAAGATTTGTTTCGGACTTTGCCCTTTCTGCCAGTCGATCGGAAGAAATGGACGAGGTTTTTCAATTTTTAAAATCTCATGGTGTTTTGCGCGGCTCAGGTGGGAAATACTCTCTGATAAATACGTTTAAACTTATAACGAAGAAGACCCCGACGGGACCAATTCTTGAGTTTCAGAAAAAATCACTTCGCAGATATGAGAAAGCCCTCACCCAGGTGGACAAGGAAAAACGACTTTCTCTCATAGCGGATTTGTGTATTGATGAAAAGGATTATTCGAAAGTCAGCGATGATATGAATAAATTTGTAAAAAAGTTGAGAACGAAATATGGAAATAAGGCTTCTTCTCAAAAGTATCAGATCATTTGTGGATTGATACCTTTGGATTAGTGTTCTGCAGAACAAAAAATCAATCGTTTAATAAATTTGATTCGAGTGGAAAAACATATGCGCCGAAAAACTAACGTGACCTGAATGCACGTTTGCTTGGAGGTGGATGCTTGGAAACAAAAAGAGAATATTGCAAGGCTAAGCAAATTTACCGAACTCTTATTCTATTGTTGTTCGTTATTATCGGAGAGCAGGCACTTTCAGCTTCTGGGATCACTTATCACGGACGGCTACTAAAACCAGATGGTGATGCAGTTGTAGCTTCTAATGTTCAATTTCGTTTACAAATAAGAACCCCTGGTGTCGAAGACTGTTTGCTGTATGAAGAAATTCAAACCCACAATTTATCCGCAGCAAATGGCATGTTCGCCATTTCCTTGGGTGATGGGAATGGAATCAGACAAGACGCTAATGCCTGGGGGCTTTTTGATGCGCTTTCGAATCGAAAAAGCTTCTCATTTTCCCCAGGCTCTTGTTCCGGGCCGAACAATTACACTCCAGGAGTGACAGATAATCGCAACTTCAGAGTGTTTTTTAATGACGGCACTTTTCCTCCTGGAACTTGGGAAGCCTTACCCATACAAACGATCAACTATATTCCCATGTCTATTGAGTCTTATGCTGTTGGAGGATTTCCAGCCACTTCTCTTCTTAGGGTGGAGAACGCCGGAAATTTGGTGAACACTTCGCCGCTCAATAACACCCAATACACCGAGCTTTTGGCTGTGTTGGCCGGAACTTCCACTCAATACACACGAAGTGGGCAGTTGAATGGTGTGGCTTTACCTTCTTTATCTAGTGGTCAGACCTTAAGCTGGAATGGATCAGGTTGGGATGCGGTGACCCCTTTGACATCTTTTACAGAGAGTGACCCTACTGTGGAAGACTTTGCGAAAAGTTCTCTTCCAAACTGTGATGTGGGAGAAGTCTTAAAAAGCGATGGCGTGTCTTTGACTTGCGTGACGGATGCAACCGGAGGCACGCCTTCTGATGCCACGGATTCGGTAAAAGGTGTTGTCAACGTGCCATCAGGTGGTGGCCTTGAAGTTTCCGGAGGTTCTATTGGGTTGCCCAATGTCATTACTGGAGCCACTTTTACTAAGGTGACGGTGGACAATAAAGGACGGGTTACAGCTGGAACAAACATCACTGGAAATGATATTCAAAGCGGAACCATAGGTGGAACAACTAGCATTCAGTCCTCTGGAAATATTTTTTTAAGTGATCCAACTTCAAGAATCACTTCAAACTATATGGAATCAAGGCAATTGAAACTTTTTGATAACGAGTCTCCGACTCCGGGGGAAGTTGTCATTCGGGCTCCGGCGGCGCTTTCGAACAATTACAGCCTGACCCTTCCTTTGGATGAGGGGACAAATGGCCAAGTGCTTTCCACAGATGGAAACGGTGTTTTATCCTGGAAGAGCATTACTAGTGCTCCATCTCACATTGAAATATCTGACATTCGCTCCAGTGTGGGACCCACTCATCAAGTCTTTTTTCCACTGGATTGTGACGCCTCGGAAACTTTGGTGTGGGATTCGCCAACGGACACCATGGTTTGTACGAAGGTGGCTGCGGATTGGAGCGAAATCACCGGAAAGCCGACCACTCTTTCCGGTTATGGAATCACCGACGCCGGCACCATCACTGAAGTCATTGCCGGAACAGGTTTGAGCGGGGGTGGTGACAGCGGTGCGGTCACTGTGGATTTGGAAAACACCGCTGTAAGCCCTGGGGCTTACACAAGAGCGAATATCACTGTGGATCAGCAGGGACGAATCACAGCGGCCGCTTCCGGAGGGGCTGTCAACTTGAGCACTGAGGTTTCCGGCACATTGCCTGTGTCTTCCGGAGGAACCGGGGTCACTTCGTTGGATGGAACTTTTGTGTTAAAGGACGGTCCAAACGGAGCTGCGGTTCTTCCCAGTGGCACCACTGCAGAACAACCATCTTCTCCTTCCAATGGAATGATTCGTTACAATCAAACCTTAAATGCTTTAGAGGTCTATCAAAACGGAGCGTGGACTCACTTTTTAAGTTTAAACGGCGGCACTATGAACGGCTCAATCGCCATGAACTCTCATCGCATCACAGGAGTTGGTACTCCAACGGCAGGATCAAATGATGCCGCCACCGCCGCCTACACAGAAACTTATGTGGATGCGGCCGTGGATGAAATAAAGTCCACCACTTCCGGGAGCTACGACAGAGACACCGACTCTTTGGAAGCCATCAGCGACAAAATTGACGATATGTCTGAGAGAGAGCGTTGGTATGCTGCAGGCACCACCTACTATTCCGTGGGAGGAGAGCCTCGGTTTTGTAAACAACATGTTTTACATGCTTCTAATGGCTCTATGGTCACCACGGCGATCAATAATGGACAAATTTGTAACGGCGCAAGTGCCATTTGTACTTATGGTGTTTGCATGGAGCCGACTTTGCTGAAAAGGGTTTTTGTCACCAGTGACACGTTCAATGGAAATTTGGGCGGTGTAGCTGGAGCGGATCAAAAGTGTCAGGACGCAGCCACCACCGCAGGTCTTTCCGGCACCTTTAGAGCCTGGATCAGTGATTCCACTTCTTCCGTAAACGATCGCTTCCCCCAGCACGATGCCTTTTATCACGCAATGAATGGAAGCACTCTTATACCAATAGCAGTGAGTTGGGCGGATCTTACGGATGGCAGCCTTAGTAGTAATGGTATTCGTTATGACGAAAACGGTGTGAGTGTAACTGGTAATGCATGGACAAGCACAACAACGGCTGGTGAGTTGAAAACTGCGCCGCAGGAGCGGCACTGTCAAAACTGGACTTCAGCAGCGGGTGGTCAGGGTTGGTTTGGTAGCTCTACTGGTTTCGGTAACGCTTGGACTGAGGGGAGCACTAGCTCGTACATCAGTTGCCATCAGGCCTTACGCCTTTACTGTTTTGAGCAGTGATAAAGCACATGTGGTTATTACTGATTTTTTTAATCATGGGCTGCACGGCTGAAGATCAGGTGTTTAAAGTTCAAGTGCGAGGCTCTTCCATGGAGCCTTTGATCAAGCACGGGACAACTCTTTCGTGGAAGAATCGAAAAGAAAAAGATTCGCTTCGTTTGGGGCAGGTCTATATTATTAAAACTTCAAAGGGATTGATGATAAAAAAACTTTTTGCCAAATCCGGCGATCGAATCCAGGTGAAGTGGGAACAGGAATTTTGTCAGCTCAAGATCAACGGAGAGTTGATTAAAAACAGTCAGCAAAAAATTTATCACTTCTCAAAAAACTCCTGCAGGCTTTTTGAGCTTTATCAAAAGGATGGAGCTGGAAAAATTCCTCAAGGCATGGCTTTGGTTTTGGGGGATTACATTTTAAACTCCAAAGATTCTTCAAGCTTCGGATTGATCAGTGAAAACGACATCATCGGTGAAGTTCTGTCTAAAAATTTCTCTCTTGTTCTGCAGAACATTTTTCAATTACTGGGCGTTTTAAAACGAAACACTTTTCCGCAAACGGGTGTTTCTTAAAAGAATAGAATGGTTAACTGAATCACAAGTGTTCAAGGGGGTCGTATGGCAAAAATAATCATTTCAGTTTTAGGTTTGATTCTCGTGGTCGCATCATTCCAAAATTGCGGGCAGATGTCTTACGGCGTTGATGAAGGCATGCATTCCAAGGCCGATTATGGTGGTTCGGGTTCAAATTTTATATCGTTGATGGATGAATTTTTCCCGCCGTCAGAAGAGCTGGTTCAATCTTTGCAGGTTTATCATTGGAAGTGCTTATATGAACTTCGAGGTGAAAAAAATTATCGTTGGAAGGTGGAAAGACTTTCAACCGTTGACGATGATTGTGCGGCGGCGACACAAACAGTGAAAGCAAACAATCCCAAAGCACATATTTTATCCACAAAAGAAGTTTTTATGGGCTATCACAACCCGGAATCTTTAGATCCTTATCATTGGAAATGTGAATTTACTTTGAGAGGACAAAAGGGCTACCGGTGGGACGTGGAAAGGTATTTAAAATTTGATGATGACTGTCAGACCGCGGAAACGACGGTTCGTCAAAATAACCCAAAAGCGACAATCGTTTCGAAGAACAAGGTTTTCATCGGTTATCATGATGATGAGTCGGGAACACCTTTTCATTGGAAATGTGCGTTCACGCTTCGAGGCGAGCTCGGCCACCGTTGGAATGTGGAGAGATGGGCCAATTTTGATGATGACTGTCGGACCGCTGAAATGACCGTTCGTCAAAACAATCCAAAGGCGACAATCATTTCTAAAGAAGAAATTTTTATGGGTTATCAATAGGTCCAGTTCATTCTGCAGCCTTAAGACCGGTTTTTACATCGGAATAAAGATCGGAATATTGTTGCTGATTTTTATGTCATACAATCTACATATATAAGTATATTCAAATACTTATATATGAAAAAGATCGGAATGAAGATCGGAATATATGGCCTATAAAAACCACCTGTTCCCCACAGATATTTCTAGCATGGAGCCCATGGTTCCTGAGCGCAGTGTGGGGGAGCTGAAGGAGTTGGCTGGCGCGCTGATAAAAAAAGCCTCTTCTCTTGGATCGATGGTCCACCCGATGACGGCTGAAGCGATCAAAGATCTGCTGAGAGCCATGAACAGTTATTATTCCAATTTGATTGAAGGGCAAAGCACTCACCCCATTTCAATCGAAGCGGCTTTGAAAAAGAAGTATGAGAAGGATACAAAGAAGCGTGATTTGCAAAAGCTAGCTGTGGCTCATATTGAAACTCAAAAAGCAATAGAGCAGCTATTGGTCTCTAAGCCAGAGACTCAAATCGCCTCTATGGATTTTTTAAAGTTTGTTCATAGGGAATTTTACTTAAAGCTTCCTAAATCGTTCTTAGAGATTGAAGATGCTGAGAACCGTACGACAATCAAATTGATTCCAGGAGAATTGCGTCGCAGAGAGGTCACAGTTGGTGAGCATTTTCCTCCTTCTTTTAAATCGTTGTCCCATTTTTTAGAGAGATTTCATCAAGTTTATTCGGCCAATCGAGATCCATTGTCTCGGTTAATTGCCGGCGCTGCGGCTCATCACCGATTGGCTTGGATTCATCCATTTTTAGATGGAAATGGACGAGTGGCGCGGCTTTTTTCTGATAGTTTTTTTCTGAAAGAAAATGTGGGGGGCTTGGGTCTCTGGACGATTTCTAGAGGTTTGGCTCGAAAAAAAGAAAATTATTACTCTCAACTGATGATGGGTGATCAGAGGAGAAAAAATGATTATGATGGACGCGGAGCTTTGTCTGATAAGGCTTTGGAAGAGTTCTGCCTGTTTTTCCTTTCTACGGCTCTCGATCAGGTTGAGTTTATGTCAGAAATGCTCAAACTGGATTATTTTGAAAATCGTTTAAAAAGATTTATTGATTTGTTAGGGGACGTCGGCTCACTTCGATCAGAATCTTTTTTTCTGATGAGGGATTTGTTTTTACGCGGCCATATTCCGCGGGGAGAGACGGCTCGTATTATGGGTCTTCATGAAAGAGTGGCCAGAAAGGTGGTGGCGGAACTCACGGAATATGAAGTGATTCGTTCCTTGACGCCTAAATCTGAACTTCTTCTTAATTTTCATCCAGCTTTTGCCTCCTTCATGTTTCCAAATCTATATCCTGAAGGGTTAGAGCTGACAGAGTTTATTACTGGGAAAAAGAGAAAAAAATAAAACTCGCGTTGATCAGTTCATTCTGCAGAACACAAACAATGAAGCAAATGTTTTGAAATAAGACATTCAGTTCTTTGGAAGAACTTGTGTCTCAAGCTCTTTGATAACCTAAAGACTGTCCATAAAAAAGAGGGGGCGAAATGGTTAAATCAAAATCAATGGGTCTTTTTGTTGCAGGTGGTTTTTTGTTGGTCTTGGCTTTTCAAAACTGCAGTGGAATAAATTTCCAAGAATCCACATTTGAAAGTGTGAGCTTAAAAGAAACATCGGGTCTGCCAGATGATATTTTGATGGATGATTCTTCAGATATGTTTTTGCCTCCTTTGTCCGATGATGTGGATGTTGAGGGGGACAACAATTCGGTGCCGGCGGTGCCTGTGACAGGGATTTACGAGGGTTATACGACACAACCCAAACACCACCAATTTATTCGTACGATTGGAATTTCCTACGAAGAAGCTTTGGAAAACTGCGAGGAAAATGACCGCCTGAATCCTTCCGGAAAAATTTATTGCACTTATGATGGGGAAGAGATTTACAGGGCCAAAGAACAAGCCAGCACACCCCCACCTTCCTCATCGCCTCCGTCTTCACCTCCACCTCCATCATCTTCCTCTGGAGGAACTGGCACTTACATCGGTTACTTCATGGACCCAAATCCAAGGATGTTTATTAAAACCGTTGGTATCACAAGAGATGAAGCCTTAAAGAACTGTAAGGTCAATGCGGCGAGCAACCCCAGCCGTCATGTGCAGTGCACATTTAATGGAAAAGTGATTTACGAGGCCAAACCGAAAGCCTCTTCGGTTTATATTGGCTACTTCACTCACCCCACTCAGCAGATGTTTATAAAAACGGTGGGAATTTCAAAGGCAGAGGCCTTAAGCAATTGCAAAGTCAATGCGGCGAACAATCCTTCTCGCAAGGTGAAATGCACCTATGACGGTCAGGTCATATATCAAGTAAAGTGATGGTGCCGGAAAAAGTGCCTTACCCTTTTCCGGGACGCAGCGAGTCCGGAAATAGGGCCTGGCACTTTGGACCTAGGTCAAGTTCATAAAGTTGGCCTTCATCATGTCTCAATTTTTGCCGATAGGTCTCCTAGAGATAAAGGAGATCTTTTATGTATCTTCAAGGAAATCTGCAGGCGGTTTTTGATGCCCTCTACCATTTAGGGGTTATTGATCCAGTTCTAAAAATGGATTGGAACAAAGAACTCGATAACTTGCCCAATCATGCAGAAGATTTTTTTCAGGCACTTGATATTGCCAACAACCATCAAAGCTCAGTCGATGATTTGATGGGGTAATTGAAAAGTTTTAATGAGAAAACTTTAAGTTATTTAGCTATGGAGGTGGCCCGTGAGTTTGCGGATTTTCATTCTCGCGACTGTCTTCACTAGTGTGGCTCAAGCTTCCGAGTGGAAGATTGATTTTTCTCGCCGTTTTCAACCGGATGAGAAGGTGGAGATTGTTTTTCCTCCAGATAGAAATCAATCACGAAGAACTCCGGCTTCAGCAGCTCCAGTTCAATTCGTAAAAGAAGTTTTATTGGAAAACGATCCAGCTCCGGAAATAGTCATCCTTAGCACTGAAAAAGGGTTTGTTCCTTCCTCTGTGCAATTGAAAGAGGGACAAGCTTATAGGTTTCATGTGGTGAATGTGAACGAGGGACAAAAAAATATTAGTTTTGTGATGGAGCCTTTCCATCAGCATCACGCCACTTATAACGGCCAAATTCGCACGTTCACAATTAAGCCAGAGAGTTCTGGAGTGTTTCGTTTTTCTTCTCCAGAAACGGCAGCTATGGGTAAAGTGGTTGTTTCTCCTAAGGAAGAGCCACCAGCTTTACGTATGCCAGCTTCTGAGTAACAGGAGAGTTCATGTCTGACGTTTTTACAAATGCCATTAAGACCTTTTTGCAACCTGAGAGATTTATTTCTTACTTTGTTTCTCCGGCTCCACCGCTAGCAAACATAATTCGTGGTGAAAATAATGTTGAGTTTAGTATTCCAATTTCAAATTCGGAATATCCTCACATGGCCGAATTTTTAAGATCTGCTTTGGAGGCTTTGCCAAAATATTTAGGCAAAGATGAAGCCACTGTGGTGTGGGCTCAAAACAAAGTGAGTATTCGTTGGGCTGAACATCAAAGCTCTCTGCTGACAGAAAATGATCGCCAGATCAATTACAAGCCTGAGCTTGTGCAAAGTTTGATGGCTGCACTCGATGAATCTCAAAAACAAATTGAAAGCTTAACTGCTCAATTGAGTGATCGTTCTCAGCCCACTTTAGCTTTGGGTGAAGACAAAAAGAAAGAGCTTAAAGCTTATGTTGTTCGCGCTCGTGGTCACTTAATGAGACTGAGCGATTATCTTGTTCGCTCTCAACAATTGGTCACTCTGCTTATCGGGCAAGACCGTTTGAACAAACAAGTTCAAGAGGCTATGAGAAGAGTGGATTGGGACTATGTGAAATCACAGTCGAATCATGTGGCCCAAGATGTGGCGGACTTATTGTCTGACTTTGAGAAAGAAGTAGATAGCGATTCGGTTTCAAAATCCTTCGTGAAGCGTCCTAGCTCCTTGCAGTCCCGTATGGAGGTTTAAAAATGAGCACAAAAATTCAAACGATCAAAGCCCGAGAAATTCTCGACTCCAGGGGACGTCCCACTTTAGAAGTGGAGCTTGTCACTCAAAAAGGTCATCAAGTGATTGCTGCTGTTCCATCGGGTGCTTCAACAGGTGCTCATGAAGCGGTTGAACTTCGCGATCAAGATAAAAAGCGTTATTTGGGCCTTGGTGTTTTAAAAGCTATTCAAAATATCAATGAAATTTTAGGTCCCGCTTTAAGTGGTCAAAGTTTGGATGATCAAAAGTCCGTGGAGTCACTTTACCAGTTCCGCTGATGAATATTATTAACGGTGGCGCCCATGCCAACAATGGTTTGGATGTTCAAGAGTTTATGATTGTTCCAACTGTTGGGGGAACTTTTAAAGAAAGTCTTCGTGCTGGCGTGGAAGTGTTTCAGCACTTAAGAAAAATTTTGGATGAAAAATCATTTTCTACAGCTGTGGGTGACGAAGGTGGATTTGCTCCAAAGCTTTCTGGCAACAAACAAGCCATTGAGTTAATCATGCAAGCCATAGAAAAAGCCGGATATAGACCCGGTGAAGATATCTTTTTAGCTCTCGATGTTGCGGCCACTGAATTGTATTCGAACAACCAATACACTTGGGAAGGAAAATCCGTATCCAGCGAACAGATGACAGAAATCTATCGAGAGTGGATGAATGCTTTTCCTTTGGTGAGTGTTGAAGACGGCTTAAGCGAAGATGACTGGAGTGGTTGGAAACATCTCACTCAAACTTTGGGTGATCGTTTGCAGTTGGTTGGAGATGATCTTTTTGTAACTAACAAAGAACGTTTGAAGAAAGGCATTGAGTCGGGCACGGCAAATTCTATCTTAATCAAGGTGAATCAAATCGGCTCTTTGACAGAAACGGAAGAGACTATTCAATTGGCTCAATCGAAAAACTACACCTGTGTGATGTCTCATCGAAGTGGTGAAACGGAGGACACAACCATTGCGGATTTGGCAGTGGCTTACAATTGCGGACAAATCAAAACAGGAAGTTTGTGCCGCTCTGAAAGAACAGCGAAGTACAATCAACTTTTAAGAATTGAAGAAAGACTTGGCTCTCAAGCGAAATACCCAGGTTCTTCTATTTTTAAAGCCCGGTAGTGCCATTAAAATACAACTATATTGTTGATTTTCATGAAAAATAGCATTATTCTTGTTGAATGGCGCTATATGAACGCTCCTTAAATCTTAGGCAACTCATTGAAAATAAGTCATTTTTTCTTCTTGGCCCTCGCTCTACGGGTAAGTCGACTTTGATCCAGCAGCAATTTCCAGGTTGTGTGAATTATGACCTTTTGGATATGGAAGTTTTTAAAAGACTACTGGATAGACCTAAGCTTTTGGCAGAAGAAAACCCTGATCAAAATCAATTGATTGTGATTGATGAAATTCAGCGACTGCCTGTTCTTTTAAATGAAGTGCATCGGTTGATTTCTAAGGAGGGACGTAAGTTTTTACTTACTGGTAGTAGCGCTCGTAAGCTTAAAAAAGAAGGGACCAATTTATTAGCGGGTCGGGCATGGCGAGCCGATCTATTTCCTCTTACAGCCCATGAAATTCCTGACTTTGACTTATTGAAGTATCTGAATGTCGGAGGTCTTCCTCAAGTGTATCTGTCTGCAAAGCCCGAAGAGGAGCTAAAAGCCTACACAGCAATGTATTTACGTGAAGAAATTCAGGCAGAGGCCCTTACTAGAAACTTGCAGAGTTTTTCGACTTTTATGGATGTCATTGCTCTTGCCAATGGAGAGGAGATTAATTTTCAATCTCTTGCTAGCGACTGTAGTGTGTCCACAGGGACTATGAAAAACTATATTCAAATTCTTGAGGACACATTGATTGGTTTTTCCCTCAAAGGTTTTACTAAAACCAGGAAGCGCAAAGCAATTAGTCGAATTAAACATTATCTATTTGATGTGGGAGTTGTTAACAGTTTGGCTCGTCGCGGGGAAATTCGTACAAAGTCCGAACTTTTTGGCAAAGCCTTTGAGCATTGGGTGATTCAGGAAATGAGAGCATATCTCAGTTACTCAAGATCTTCCGAGGAGATGTGTTATTGGCGTAGCTTATCCCAGTTCGAGGTGGATCTATTGATTGGCGAAAGGTTGGCCTTGGAAGTGAAGGGAACTTCTCTTGTTCAGGACAGAAATTTAAAAGGGTTAAGGGCTTTGAAAGAAGAAAACATATTTAAAAAATATGTGGTGGTTTCTTTAGATGAGCGCGCCAGAGTGACAGAGGACGGTATTGAGATTTTGCCTTGGAAAACATACCTGAAAAAACTTTGGTCTGGAGAACTTATTCCTTAACGTCAAGCCGGCAGAGTCATAATAAGTGGCTTGCCCTTAGTGATCACAATGGTGTGTTCATATTGTGCGGTGAAGATTCCAGGTTTAGTGATAAGTGTCCATCCGTCTCCACTGTCGAAGACTTCTCGAGCTCCTGAGGATATAAAAGGCTCAATCGTTATCACCTGATTCTCGCGCAGCACACGCCGGTCTTTTTTGTCGTAATATCCAGGAATAAATCCAGGCTCCTCGTGAAGAGCGCGGCCAACCCCATGACTGCCAATATTTTCTATGACAGTGAGTCCGTTTCTCACAGCTTCCGTTTCAATTGCGAAACCGATGAGATTGAGTTTTGCTCCAGCGCGAGCTTCATGCATGGCATTTTCCAAAGCCCTTTTAGCGACAGCACATATTTGCAGATGAAGTTTCGATTCAGGAGGAACAATGGATGAACCACCAGTGTCAGCGAAATAGCCATCAAGCTCTGCGGACACATCAATGTTCACAAGATCTCCGGCTCTAATGATTTTCGTTCCAGGAATGCCATGGGCGGCTTCTTCATTCACGCTAATGCAAGTGTTGCCGGGAAAGTTGTAAGTGATCTTCGGTGCGGAACGAGCTCCATGAAATTCAAGAAAGGCTCCGCCAAGAGCATCTAATTCACCCGTTGTAATGCCTGGTTCAATTTTCGAATGCATAAACTGAAGACAGCGGGCAACCACTCGACCCACTTTGCGAAGACCATCTAAATCTTTTTCTGAATTGATCGACATATAGCTTATTCTATCTGAAGCGAGTGGTTATTTCCAGACTCCATTAGTCAGTAAGCCTTTGGTTTGCAGTGAGGGCGACTGTCATTAGACCAGTGTTTCTAAACTTGCTTTTAGTAAATGCCAAGGCGCCTTTTCAGCCTAGGCACTACAATCTGGGGATCCACCTGGCCTGCTTTTACCGCTATCGCAGCCTCTTCAGCCATCGTGACACCGAGTTCTTTCAAAAGCTCTTGGCGGTTTTTTAACCTAGGAGCAATCCAATCTTTCCAGAGCTGGGCCCGAAACTCTGATAACAAGCAGTATATATCCGATTTGCCTTCCTCATCGAGGACGTAAGACTTGCTGAAGGACCGACACGAGGGGATGTCTATCATCCCCTTGAGGTTATGAATCAGATGATCCGGGTCATTAAAAAATACAGCCGTCACAACGTCTGCGTAAAACTCATCAAAAGCGGGGGTTATGCTGTTATAAAAATTTACTTCCTCTATGTGAGCATTCCAATAACTCTGGCTTATCTTAGTTGCATTTTTTAATTCTGCGGGCAACTCGCTTCTGTACTTACTTACCTCTTCAACACAGGCGGGATTTTCACGACATTTTTCCAGGCCGCCATAGTTATTGTAAATTGAAAACTGACCTTTCAATGCAAGAATGTTATTGGCGCGTAATCTCTCCATTTCTTTGAATATGGGAATCTCTTCTGAAAGATATGCTCCAAAAATATAGTGCCATATTTCGTGGGTAAAAATCGTGAGATTTTTCTGCAACTCTTTTGCATCGTAAGGGCCCGCTGCGAGTGAAATCAATGAATTACTTCGGCCAAACGTTCCCATTCGGCTGTAGTCCGCCTCAAGGTTAAGAGCTACTGAAGAGAGTTCAACCGGAGAGATGTTATCGATTTTTTTTAAGTGCTCATCAAATACCTGTAAGGAGTCACAGTCTCTTGCTTTGGGGTCATTGCTGTCTACTTTGACTAGCGCTAACCTATCGTAACTCGTGCAAAGAAAGAGGGGGGTTGATGCTAGATCTCTTACAGGCGGGCTGCTCGATTAAAAGAATTCGGGCTGAAGATATTGAGAACGCTCTATCCAACCACGTTTTCCGTGTATTAAGAGATGGGGGCTATTTAGATGAAGTTGCCAAGCGAATTTCAGCTCAACGCAGGGAAGTTAATGCCTCGTCTCGGAGTATAGAGGAGCAGCTCAAAAAGGAACTTTTTAAAACTGAACAAGAAATGGAAGCCGCCTTTAAATTCCAATTGAAAGCAGATCAAAATTCGGAAAGTGCAAAATTCCTCCTCAATAAACTGGAGGACCTAGGAAAAAGAAAAGTGATTCTTGAAAAGGAGTTAAGGGTCGCCAAGGAACTAGAGTCCAACGTAATTTCTTTGGAGAAGGCCAGAGAGAACTTAGAGGTTGGCGTTAATGCCATCACAAAAGGGTGGAAAAAGTTCTCGGCAATTCAGAAGCGAAGAGCCTTGAAACGGCTTATTCAGGAACTAAGGATTGGCCCTGGCATCATTGATATTTTTTATTATCCGAACACATTAAAGAGCCAAGGGTCCCATGAGGGGCTTTCAGAGGAACAGGGCCACTCTACGAATGCCCTTTCTGTGGTGGGTTATGGAAAACATCGAGCTGATTCTAAACTGAAGGTCCAAAATTGCACATCTGCAAGATTGGTGATGCCGCCAGGATTCGAACCTGGGACCTACTGCTTAGAAGGCAGTTGCTCTATCCAACTGAGCTACGGCACCAAATAGAATGAATGGTTATAAATAATACGATCCGAGGGGGAAAGGAAGATTGCGTGATGGCGCGTTACGTTATTGAGCATCTTTCAAGTCTGTTTGCGAGCGAAACTTCTTTGCGTGCACTCTCAACGAAAGAGCCAATCTTTTCACCTGCATCTCCCAAGGGGTTTGCGTGAGTTCTGGAGTTCGTCTGAGCTGCAAAATTGTTTGAAGCGAGTCTTCAAAGCTCTTTTCATCGATAATCTCAATACTTCCGAATACAAAAACCACATTCTTCATTTTTTCTGGATTTTCAAGCAGCCACCAGAGTTCCCGTTTTGTATGCACCCCACCAGGATGACTCCAGATATTTTTTGGAACTAGAAAAACGATCGGCTCTTCTTGATTCACGAGAGTTCGCATAAATTTGTCGGTATGCCGGGATTCGCCAGTCTCTATCCCAAACTTTTTATAAGCGTCTTCCCAAGTCGTAAGACCCGTGGCTTCTATGATGGCCGAGTAAAGATTAAAGAAATTCATTACTCCAAGAAGTACGCCTTGCTTGGGGGGAGAGAGGATGAGTTCATATATATCCGTCAACCCAGAAGAAAATTCTTTCATCTTTTCGAGGTGGGGCTTGGAAATTCCAGATTCAGAAACGGCTTGATCCAGTGAGACGTCATTCAGGTTTAAGAAAGGACTTTGAAAAAAATTCTTACACGACAAAGTTTTGATCTGTGCGAACGAGCTCACAGGACCTAAAAAAGCGGATAAAACAACTAAAAGAAGTGCGAGCTTCATACACTCCTTAGAACTGCAGACTTAGTGCCATTTGCTCAATAAGAAATCCGCCTTTGTAACATCACTTCGCTTGAGTCTCGGCCGGTTTCGCTTTGCGGGCGATAGGTTGTCATAATCATCCAATTTTCAGTCAGACGCCGCCTCAATTCGAGGTTTTGAACCGACTCCCAATCTGTTCCAACGCTGAGGCGAAATCCTTCCGGAAGTTTAATTTGCGCCGAATAAGTTCCAGAAACCGGGTTATAAGAAACCGCTTCAATGGGGGTTGAAGCAAAGGCCCAGATTCCAAACAGACCAATCGCTTGATCCGCCATCGCAGCCTCGGCACCGCCCACATTTTCTTGCTCAAAAGACGCGGTTTCAGACGTCACGCGGTTATAAAGCAAAACGGAAATGATGTCTCTGCGATCCAACGGCGGCTCACTCGTCAGTAAAACTTTCGGTTTGTCAGTAGGGCCTGCGAACCGAATAAAAACATCGTACTCCGCCGCTTTGTAGAGAAGGACTCCATCAACAACGATTTGATTGACCGTGGCTTCCTTCTCTAAAGAGAAATTCTGCAGGGTGACCGTGCGATTGAGGTAAGTGATTTGAAAGGGCTCTGGCGATTTTGAGATTTCAAAATCCACATCGTCTTTGACCTTCACATCAAGTCCAAAGCTCGCATAAGGACTGATGAGTTCCTGATAAACTCGAATAGAATCTGGCCTTTTCGTTTTTAAATGAAGAGTCATATTCATTGCCGGCTCTTTGTTTTTCTCTTCCTTTTGCGGCTCTAAAGTTTCACTGATTCTTGTATCGGGAGCCAGTGGCGGAAAGCCTCTGAGCGGATCAAATGGCGGCAGTTGAATATGAAACTGATCAAGTTCGACATTCACATCGAGCGCAGGGGGTGCGCCTTTGAATGAGTAATTAAAAACGCCATTGACATCACCAATCACACGGTTTCTTTCGCTGGCTAAATTTGAACTTACCGTGAATGGAAGAGTGAGATTTTCACGGGATGCTTTTGGGACTTCTTTGACTTCGGCACGGAGAGAGCCCGTCATCACATGAAAAGGAGCAGGGATTGCAAATCTTGAGTTTTCCAATCTTGAGACCAGGCTTTGAAACTTAGGAACTTCAAGAAGAAACTGAAGATCAGGATCATTGAGAGCCATACCATCTGCAGTCAACAAAACCCCAGTTTGTGCCTCAAAATTCAAGGTGAATAATGGATGAGTCAATGGGTCCGCTTTCACTGAAACTTGAAGGGCATCGCCAGATTCTGCAGGCGGCTCTTTGAGCCAGGAGTGAGGAATTGCACTTGAAAGCGAAAAATCAATCCGCTTTGGAAAGTCGCTGAACCTGGATTTTAATCCTTTCAGATCCAGTCGATGAATGTCGAAATGAACCTGAATAACCTTACACTGAAGCGGGATATTCTCTTCTAGAGAAAGTGCGACTTTCAATTCACATAGTGGAATTTGAACGCTTCTTAATGGATCAATATTCAAACCGATATCCAAAGAATGCGACTTCGCTATAAAATTTTGAGAAGTCAGCTCAAAATTTAAGTCACCACTCAGATGCTTTAATGACTTCTTTAAGCTGGGCTGAGCTGGAATAAATTTAAAATTATTTTCGGCAAAGTAAGTTTCATCAATTGAAAATAGCCTCGAGTTTAAATCCACTTTTCCAAAGGTCATCTGCACAGTGCTTGCTAAGTCCAGGCTCTCTTTCCCTCGACTCAAAGTTCCCACTAAGTCCAATTCAAGACCCGAAGTTTGCTTCACCTGAAAATGAAACTCAGGATGAGACTTTAAATAAATTTGAAAAGCGGTGTCGGCGGTTGAAATGGAGGTGTTGCCGAGCTCCAACTCGTAAGTTTTAAAATGAATTCTTTTAAGATAAAACTCTACACTTTCAAGAGAAGTCGTGAGACCGGTCAAGTCCATCTCCTCTTTGGGCTCCTCTTCGGGTGAAGGGGGAAGAGTGATCGATATGTCTTTGTCTTTGATGGTGAAGTTATTAAACTCAACCGCCTGAACGGTACGGAAATTGGTTGTGATTAGGAGGTCGATGAGCACTTCCTTAAAACAAGCATTCCCATAATCATCCAGATCCTGGCAGAAATCCTGACCGCTGAAATAAAAAGAGTACTGTCCGCTTCCTTCACGAAGCAATCTCAAGTCAAGATCAGTCCATGGAATCTGAAACTCAGGAAAAAACTTGCTTTGAGCCCACTGAAGATTGGATTTATTAATCACCCAGTTTGGCTTAAAAACGACCACTGCAACTAATAAAAGAGCGAGTGCAATCAGCCCGAGAATAAAATTGAAGAAAATAAAAAGGATCTTCTTAAGCATTAAAACTCCCTGCCATAACTTAAAAAGATATTCCACTCTTCAGGAGGTTGCGGCCGCTGAGGGTTTTCATTAAGAATAATCCCTTTTGCAAGAGTCCCTCTGAGTGCTCCAAATGGACTTTGCCATCTCATTCCCACACCCGGTGCCGTGTAGGTCTCATTGATCCAACTCCATTCATTGAAGCCGACCTTCCCGATGTCATAAAAGACAAAAGGCTGAAGCTGATAGGGAAGTACCTCTAAAAACCGTGCCTCTAATCCCAAAAAAGATGTGGTCTGAAAACCAAGGTTGGCATTATTGATCGACTGTCTGAAAAATCCACGCACATCCTCTGCTCCCCCTAAAAACAAGCGGAAAGAGGCTGGGATCAAATTCAAATTAGATGCGGCGATAATCGAGTGACCAAAGCGAACTCCTAACACGGTCAGTGGAGGATCGAGACTTCCGATATTCCACAAATGTGTTCCACTTAATTTTATAAGATCCGCTGAAAATGGAGAGCCGGCCCCTTGCCGTTGAGCTTCCCAGTGAGCTTGAAGCTGATAACCTTCTTGCGGATTGAATCGAAGAAACTCAAAATAGTGACTTAAGAGTTCTGCACTTCCTCGAAAAGATAAATATTGAAAGTGGGACGGCCCTTGTCCTTCGATTGTATTTTCAACCGTGTAAATGGGCGCGAAATTGAAAATGTAGCGGTGTTGTGAATCATCTTTGATATAACCAGAGCCCAACTGAAATCTTTGTCTTAGAGCTTTGTAAGTGAATTCGGACTCGCGCCGAATCTCAGCAACTGGCGAAAGAAAGAGTCTTGGAAGTTTTCTAAACCAGTAAAGCTCGGAGCTTGCTTTGATCGATTGCAATCGGGGAGACGTGTAAACTGAAAATGCCAGAGTCGAAGCATAAGGATCCAGTCTGACATTTCGCCATTCTGCTCTTAAAATGGGAAGCTCTTCGGTTGAGGCACCAATTGCGAAAACCAGATTCCTTCGCTGCCCAAGGATGGCTCGCTGATGAGCGATGGCTCCTTCTTGAGAGCACTGATCTTCAAAATGAGTGAAATCCACAATTCCGGCCTCTAAGAGGCGTCTTGAGGTCAGCGCCAAGAGATCTGCATTGAATCGATCGCCAATTTGAAAGGCATCGAATCTTTCAAAAACGGTGTCACGCAATTCTCCGGTCTGTGGCCGCTCCACATGAGAAAGAATCAGCCTCGGACCACTGTCGATATCGACCTCGATGGTTCCAGTTTCATAAGCGCCGCGCACCTGAACTTCAGG
>CAZWVK010000029.1:0-25578 GCA_964636785.1 uncultured Pseudobdellovibrionaceae bacterium
AAAATTTAAAGTCTGTGAGCCAGAATAGTGTTGGAAGTAGCAGTGCAATGATCGTCGCGACCACAAAAGATCGAAAAGGGGAGTGTACCCACTGCGCACCGCCAAAGCGAAACATTCTCTTTACCCATTCGGAAAGAGTCCTTGCGCTGTGGTTGATCACCAGTGGCTCAGGAAACATAAGCATTTTAAATCCGAGGCTTTGAAGTTGACTTCCGATTTCCCCATCCTCACCAACCATAAGGTCCAAACGAAAACCATTGGTTTTTCTCAATGCGGAAATACGAAAGAGCGAATTGGTTGTTGGCAAATGATCGACAAAGCGAGGCTCTTTGGGGAGAAGAGCTTGCGGTGAGAAGCCATGGCCTAAAGGTGTCGATAAAAAATAGTTGATTGCAATTTGCCAATCATAGAATTCAGGCAAACGGTTCGGGCCACATACGCCCGCGATATCACCTTGAATCTTTTCTGAAGCTTTTAAGTTTTCAAGGTGCCTCTCAATCCAGTCTGTTGGAACCATGCAATCGGCATCTGTAAATAGCAGAATTTCAGTTTCACACTGATCGACGATCAGCTGTCGCGCTTTACCAATAAGATTTTCGCTGGATTCAAAGACTCTGATTTCTTTTGCGCATTTGTGAGCCCAATTTCTTAACTTCTCAGGAGTTCTATCGGTTGAAGAATTGTCAACGACAATGACTTCGTGAATATACTTAAGATTCTGATGGGATAGAATTTCGAGAAGACAGAGGTCAATATTGTCTTCCTCATTGTGACAGACTAGGCCAACTGTTACTTTTTCTAGACTCATAAGAACCTCTCAGCCAGCATCGCTTTTCCAAAATTGACTCCATCTTTTAAAAGAGCAATTTTTGAAGTACCAAAACGCTCACGGTATGTGATTTCAAAATCAATGAGCTTGTAATTTTTTTTTAGAGCTTTGGTTGTAAGTGCCGGGGAAAAACTCAAGTCATTTGGAAGACGATCAAATAAATCCTCTGCCACTGATTTTTTTAAAAGACGAAACCCGGTGCAGACATCCTGAGGAAGTTCCTGATGAAAAGGATAAAGAGTTCTTAAAAGACCTTTATAGAGAGAGTTCCCAAGCCGCCTTGTTCTTGGCATTTTGGAAGATCTGTGGAGTCGAATCCCCATGACCATATCCGAATCTGTGGATTGAATGCGATCCAACATGCTCAATGCTTCTTTAGCTTTGCATGTCCCATCAAAATCCATAAAAGCGATGAAAGTGCCCTTGGCATAAAACGCTCCTGTTTTTAGCGCGGCTCCATATCCAAGATTCTCCTTATGGCGAATGATACGAATTGAGTTTGAGAATTTTTCAAGCCCAATCAGAGAGTCATCACTCGATCCATCATCGACAACAATCACCTCGACGTCTTGTCTTTCTTTAAAAGATTGAAGGGCTTCTGTGAGAACTGGTTGAACAGATTCTTCCTCATTGAAACAAGGAAAAATGACTGAGAGTTGGATGCTTTCACTCATCCGGCCTTCTTACCGGGAGAGAAGCATTTTTTCAATCTTTGAATTTCGTAACCTTTTTTTGCGGTGACTGTGGCCCTTTGGTCAGGAGTTAGGCTTCAATCTCTCCTGGTGGCCGAAGTCCCTTTTTCTTAATTTTCTCAACCAGTGTAGTCCTATTCAGACGCAATAAAAGCGCGGCCTGATTTCGGTTCCAGCCTGTTTTTTCCAGCGCTTTCAGAATCAATGCGTTCTCATAAGCATCGACTGCCGAATTGAAGTCAAGACCAGCCTCTGGAATGTTTAGATCATCGACGTTGGTTGAGAAAACAGATTGCTTATAACGCTCTGGCAAATCAGATATTTCAACAACGCCAGAGCCCTTGAGAATGGTCAGCCGTTCAATGAGGTTTTCAAGCTCACGGATATTTCCAGGCCATGGGTAATTCACCAGAAGTTGAAGAGCATCAGGACTAATGCCTTTCAATGTTCTTTGACGAGTGCGATTGAAGCTTTCCATGAAGTGATGAATGAGAAGTGGAATATCGCTTTTTCGCTCTCTTAAAGATGGAACACGAACAGGAATCACGTTCAGACGATAAAAAAGATCCTCTCTAAATTTTCCTTCTTGAACAGCTTTTTCTAAATCCACATTCGTTGCAGCAACCACTCGAACATTGGTGTTTACAGTTTTAGCACTTCCAAGTGGTTCAAAGGATCTTTCCTGAAGAACCCGAAGCATTTTCACTTGAAGGTTTGGATTCATATCGCCAATTTCATCCAGGAATAAAGTGCCGCCATCAGCCATTTCGAATCTTCCAGTTCGATTTGCTATCGCGCCGGTGAATGAGCCTTTGACGTGACCAAAGAGTTCACTCTCCAAAAGATCTGCTGGAATGGCGCCGCAGTTGATTGGAACAAATGGATTGTTCATGCGAGGGGAGTTGAAATGAATCGCTCGTGCAATCAATTCTTTTCCAGTTCCGCTTTCACCCATAATGAGTACTGTAGAATCTGACGACGCCACTTTCTCAATGATTTCTAAAACATCAGTGATCTCATCGCTTTGTCCAACAATGTTTTCAAAATGATATTTCTTGTGAAGAGCAGATTTTAGGCGAATGTTTTCTTTCTGAAGTTCACTTTGTGACAGGGCACGACTGACCAAAGTCAAAATTTCATCCAAATTGCACGGCTTCATTACAAAATGAAATGCACCTTTTTGAGTGGCTTCCACAGCGGTCTCTACAGTCCCATGTCCTGTTAGAATTATGACCTGGGCTTCTGGCCATTTCATTTTTAGCTGAGTCATAAAACTCATGCCATCGCCATCAGGAAGTCTTAAGTCGACCAAAGCCAGATCAATTGGTTTTTCGGACTGGCTGAACGTTTCAGCTTCTTTAATTGTAGAAGCAGTAACAACTTGAAAGCCCTTTCTGTCCAAGGCTCTAAAAAGCGCAGTTCTTAAACTCGCTTCGTCGTCTACAATTAGGATCCTTTGATTCGGCGTATGATTGACCGACATGTGACTCCTTCCATGGCATTCAACTTTGACTCTAGAGATCATCTTGATCTCTTACTTTTATTTTATGTTGGCTTTTGGCGGTGTCAAATTTGTGTGTCAATTCCCCGACTGGATCCGCTCTTTTCTGGACGGGGAAGAGAAATAATTGCCGTAACTCCTTGACCTGGACGAGACTCTATTTCCAGCGTTCCATTGTGTTCAGAAAATATCGAATAGGCTACAGTCAGTCCTAACCCTGCGTGATGATTATCAGTTTTTGTTGTGAACAAAGGGTTAATAACTTGAGGTAAATGTTTTGCTAAGATTCCCGGTCCATTGTCAGTGATGCGAAGAATATACAGTTCGTTTTTCAGGCTTAAGAGTATGTTAATTTTTGCCAGATGATCGGGTTCATTTAAAAGTCGATCTTCCAGCGCTTCAATCGAGTTTGTAAGAATATGAGTTATGGCTTGCATAAGAGAATTATGGTCACCATGAATGAAAGCACTTTCTTTGAGTGGCTTAAAGAGGATTTGCACCTTCTTAAATCGGGATTTAATTTCGACCAATTGCACGGCCTTGTGAATCAATTCATTGAGATCCAATTCACTTTTTCGTTCATGGCTTTGCTTGCGTGAAAACCCAAGCAAGCTTTGAACAATGTCTCTACAGCGAAGAGTGGCACGCTCCATTTCCTTTAAGTCTTCATAAAAATCAGAATTTTTTTCCACGTCCATAAGAATAAGTTGCAAATAGGAAAGCATTCCAGCTAAGGGATTATTCAATTCATGAGCAATACTAGAGCCAATAGTTCCAAGCTCAACAAGTTTTGATTTTTCGCGAATATGCTTCTCGATTCGCATCTGATCGGTCACATCCTTGATCAGTAAAAGGTGAATGCTTTGACTGTGGATTTGAAATCCTAAGTCATGAATCACCAGGTTATAGGATTTGCCATCCGAATGATTTTGAATTTGAATTTTCAAATTCAGAGGTGGCGGAGTTTTCCACACCTCCGGATTGTCCTTAAAAAATATCTTTAATGAATTTTCACCGATGAGTTCACTAAATTCTTTTCCAACTGTGGATGAAAAAGCTCGATTTGTTCTTAGGATCCGCATACTCTCATCCACAAGACAAAGTGGATCGGATATCGCATCAAACGTGGCATCCCACTGCTGCTTTAAGCTTTCGGACTCTTCTAGCTGAAGGATGCGAAGAACGGAAAGACTTGCAATCTCGGCCACTTCATCCAGTAACTCATGATCTTTTTCGGAAATCACTTTTCTAAGCTCCAAACCAAGAATGAGCCAACCCTTTGAGCGTGACTGCGATATCGTAAGAGGGATTTTGATATGTAAGGGCGTCAAGCCGCTATCTAAAAGTGAGCTTTGATGATTAAAAACGACTCGTACAAAATTGAGCGGTAAAATTTTTGAAAGAGATTTTTTTAATGCACGCTCTATCTCGGGAACTGAGCGTGCTTTTAAAATCTCAATCAAAGAATTCTCCAGAGTTTTCATTCGCAGGTGAGCCTTAGAGGACGGCTTGGACAGGGTCGATTTTTGGTTATCATCTAAAAATTCACTCAATTGAGCTTTAAGCTTTGAGTTTTCGCCTTTTAGAAGTTGAATAAGGTCACTCTCTTGATTGGCTTCGGATATTCTTTCCAGAGATTTTGAAATGATGGATTTGTTTTCAATCTCATTGTCTCCAAGCACACCATTAAAAAACGGCAGTGAAGGTAGGAAGTCTAAATTCTCAGTGGGCTTTCGACTCAAAATCAAAATGGAGTCCGGTTGTGCTTCAACAATCTCCATTAAAAAGGAATCCGGGTTCGTGATACTGTGAGGATCAGCAATTATCACTTTTGGGTGTAAAGACTTCTTCAAACCTGCTAAAAGATCGTTTTGATCCATCCACTCTTGTTTTTCTTCTGCGGGAATAAAAGGTGTAGAAGCGTTTAGGGTAAAAATATGAGCTGATGGTTTCATCTTTATTAAGAGCCTATCACTCCTGTTTAAAGATTCAAAAAAATCTGCTCAATTCCAGACTGAAAGCGCGGCCAAACTTTTTCCAGGTCGATTTTTTCTTCTTCTTCAATGCAGATCACAGGGATACCGAGCTCGGCCCAGCCAAACTCCCCCAGGCTCCCGGGGGTGGGATAGCCAATGTCTTGAACAAGCTCATAACCGGATGCGGCTGCCAGTTTTATCGCGAGCGGCTGGTCCGCTGGTCCCGTGCATACGATACAGGGCTTCCAAGAGTGGGAGTGAATAATAACCTGAGGATGAGTCTTTTGAATCAGCTCCACCAGGGCTTTAGCCTCAGGCGATTCCAGTGGTTTTGCTCCAGAATAATAGCGATCCTTTTTCTCGCTCACTTTCCAGTTTTTGGATGGAAAGTTTCGGTTGAGATCAATCCCTTGCGCATTGGTGCGTTGATTTTTTAAAAAGCCGTCCAAATTTATGCAAGGAATGAGAATCCATTCTGGTTTAGGTCCAGATTGTTTCTGATAAGCGTCACTTTTCAGCCACTCCAGTGTCTTTTTTGCAAGCTCAACCCCCTCTGGCTCATCACCATGAACCCCTCCTATGAAGAGAATAGGGGAAGTGTGGCCCTTAAGTGCATTCTCAGAGCTGGCGTAAAGCGAAAGATCTCGGTGTTCAAAAGTTTTTGCCCAGTTTAGTTTTTCAATCCATCCCATACGAAGTCCTTGAGCTTTAGTTGACGTTTACGACTCAAAAGAGGAAACATGATCTCATGAACATCGGTCCTTTTTCCACAATTGTTTTGGCGGCCGGACGGGGAACACGGATGAAAACCACTTTGCCAAAGGTGGTGCATCCGGTTGCGGGTCGCCCAATGATCGAGCGCGGAATCCAAGCGGTAAAGTCTTTGAAACCAGAAGAAATTCGCGTGGTCGTTGGCTATGGGGAGGAATTGGTTCGTCGAGTGGTGGAGCCAATGGGTGCTGTTTGCTTTAAGCAGCACCAAACCAGAGGAACAGCCGATGCCGTTCGTTCAGCCGATGTGGAAAGCCTGGATGGAAAAGTTTTAATTTTAAATGGTGATCATCCATTACTGACCGCTAAAGATTTACGAAAGATTTTAAAAGAAGCATTTGAAATTCAAACTCGCTTAAGTGTTGTCACCTGTGAACTTGAGGATCCAGGATCCTTTGGGCGCATCATCCGCAGACAAGGATCTATAAAAGCGATTGTTGAAGCGAAAGATGCTTCCCATGAAACACTCAGAGTGAACGAGATCAACACTGGAATTTACATCGTTGAGGCCAGTCTTTTGCAAAAGTACTTGCCACGAGTCGAATCCAGAAATGCTCAAGGCGAATTTTATTTAACAGACATTGTTTTATTGGCTGTACAAGATGGTGTGCGTGTCGATGGAATTAAAGCAAATGAACGAATTGCATTTGGAGTGAATTCACAACAGGAGCTCGCAATGGCTACAAAAAATGTATTTTTACAAAAAGCTCAAGAGTTGATGGAACAAGGTGTGATCATCATGGACCCGGACAACACTTACGTCGAAGATTCAGTGAAGGTTGGAGCTGGCACAACACTTTTCCCAAATGTTTTCTTAAGAGGGAAAACTGAAATCGGGGACATGTGTGTGATTGAACCCAACTCGTGGATTACGGACTCCAAGATTGGCAATCAGGTGCATATTAAAGCGGGAAGTTATATTCAAGAGTCACAGGTTTCCAATCAGTGTGAAATCGGTCCTTATGCTCATCTTCGCCCAAAGGCAGAACTCGGTGAGGGCGTTAAAATTGGAAATTTTGTCGAGCTAAAGAAAGTGAAGATGGGAAAAGGCTCACAAGCAAAACACCTGTCTTATTTAGGAGATGCGGAAATCGGCGAAGGGACAAATATTGGATGTGGAACGATCACATGCAATTATGCCGCTGATAAAAAGAAATACGTCACAAAGATTGGAAAAAATGCGTTTATTGGAAGTGATACCCAGCTCGTTGCTCCGGTTTCTGTTGGAGATGGAGCTATTGTGGGATCAGGATCCACGATCACAAAAGACGTTCCAGCTGATGCATTGGCTGTGACTCGCGCAAAACAAGTGATCAAAGAAGATTACGCTAAGAAATATAAGGAATAAAGAAAGCTATGTGTGGAATTGTTGGCTATTTAGGTGGAAAAGATCCAAAAGAGGTTTTGGTCGATGGCTTAAGAGCGCTTGAATATCGAGGATATGACAGCGCCGGTGTTGCTATTCTTGATCAAGGGGTTTTCAAGCGAGTTCGTGCGGAAGGGAAGCTTTCAAATCTTTCAACAAGGCTTCACGGACAAATGTTTTCCGGACACTTAGGTATAGCCCACACTCGTTGGGCGACACATGGTCCCCCTGTTGAAAAGAACGCTCACCCTCATCATCATGATGGCGTTGTGCTTGTGCACAATGGAATCATTGAAAACTATGTGGAATTGAAAAAAGAACTTTCTGGAAATGGATCCACATTTGAGTCGGATACGGACTCGGAACTGGTTGTTCATTTGATTTCAAATGAAGTGAAGAAAACCAAAGATCTTTTCAAGGCGATTCAGAATATTCTACCTCGCCTGCAAGGTGCTTATTCGATAGTGGCCGTTTGGGATCAGCAACCGGATCGCTTTGTGGCGTTTAAAAAAGGTCCACCTCTTATTTTTGGACTTGGCGAAAAGGAAATGATTGTCGCTTCTGATGTTCAGGCGATTGTTCCTCACACAAGAAAAATCATTCACCTCGAAGATGATCAAATTCTATTGGCCCTTCAAAATGAATTTCAGATTTTTGATTCCAATGGAGCAAAGCTTTCTATTGTTCCAAGAGAAATCACGTGGACGTCTGAAAAAGCAGAAAAAGGTGGCCATCCTCACTTTATGTTAAAAGAAATTTTTGAACAGCCCCGGGCGGTGGCTCAAGCCCTTCAGCCCCATGTGGATGTTTCTAATCATAAGGTGAAGATGGAGTTCTCCGGCAAAGGAGAGCTTGCGCTGAATGAGCTTAAAAGTTTTGAGCGGATTTTCATTGTGGCATGTGGAACATCTTATTATGCAGGTCTTGTTGGTGAGTATTTGATTGAGCGGTTGGCGGGAATTCCCGTTGAGTGTGATATCGCCAGTGAATTTAGGTATCGTTATCCCGTTCTTCCAAAGAACTCTCTTTTCATCTCAATTTCCCAAAGTGGAGAAACAGCGGACACTCTCGCAGCTGTTCGCCTGGCCAAATCCAGTGGTGCGAAAGTTTTAAGTATATGTAACGTTCCGGAATCATCCATTGATCGGGAAGCACATGGAAGTTTAAGAATGAGTGCGGGTGTTGAAGTCGGTGTTGCAAGCACAAAGGCCTTCACTGCAACATTAACACTCTTAAGTCTCTTATCCCTTCAGATTGCAAAGTCTCTTGGAAAGCTAAATGAAGATGAAGAGGCCAAGTACATTGAAGAGCTTCTTGGGACTCCATCACGGATGGAAACTGTTCTTGCATTTGATAGCTACTTTGATGAAGCATCGGAGACCTTAAAGGCAAATAAAGGATTTTTATATCTTGGACGGGGAGTTCATTATCCAATTGCTCTGGAAGGGGCATTGAAGTTGAAGGAACTCGCCTATATGCACGCCGAAGGTTATGCGGCAGGGGAAATGAAGCACGGCCCTCTTGCATTGATTGATCATAAAATGGCTGTCGTTGTTCTTGCGCCAAAAGATGAGCTTTACGAAAAGACACTATCCAATTTGGAAGAAGCAAGAGCGCGGGGTGGAAAGATCATATCGATTGGAAGTCATGGAGATGAGCGCTTAGAGGAGCTTTCCGAACATTACCTCGCGCTTCCAGATGCGTCGTGGTTTACGCTGCCATTGTTAGAAGTGATTCCTCTTCAACTTTTATCTTATCACGTCGCAGATTCTTTAGGGCATGATGTGGATCAGCCGCGAAACCTCGCGAAATCAGTGACTGTAGAGTAGAAATGCGGTGAACCTGAAGTGATTCTAAATCAGAAGATCGAGTCGGGGACATCTTCATCAGAAGAGGCGCGACGGCGTTCCAGAGTGAAACGAATTTCCTGGACCTGATCCTTGCCCAAAAACTGATTGATACGATTCTTGAGCTCTTCTTCCATAAATCTCATCTCTTGAAGACGAGTTGAGCTTTTCACCCATATTACGAGGCGTTGGAACTTAAGACTGACCGGAAGACTGGACTCGGCCGCCGTCGGGCCGACGATTTTTTTCCAAGATTTCACCAGCTTGAACTTTAAAAACTGATCCGAGAGCGGTGACTTGCCATTGGCAAGTATGGTCTGTAAAACGCTGGAAAGATCAGTAAGGTCACTCTGCTTTCTCTTATTGTCTTTTTTGGCCATTTGGGAAAGTTAACATGAATGAGGATGTGAAATGAACCAAAATCCCTCAAATCAAATTATTTCAGTGGTCGGCGGCGGTCTTGCCGGCTCTGAGTGCGCTTACCAGCTCGCTCAGAAGGGATACGAAGTTGTTCTTTATGAAATGAGAGGAACGGGCCGCTCAACTCCTGCTCATAAAACAGATCGTCTCGCTGAGCTTGTCTGTTCAAATTCCTTTGGAAGTACGACCGACTACTCCGCGCCAGGGCAGCTCAAATGGGAAGCTGAAAAAATGGGTTCGATTGTTCTTGAGGCGGCAAAAAATGCACAAGTTCCTGCTGGTATGGCTTTGGGAGTGGATCGAGTCGTCTTTGCTCAGGAAATCACAGAGCGCGTTTACAATCATCCAAAAATCACAGTTAAAAGAGAAGTGATCAGCTCGCTCAATCAGATTCCACGACCAACAGTTATTGCCACAGGGCCTCTGACTGATGAGGAACTCGCAAAAGATATCAAATTGCATTTTGATGATGAGTTTTTATATTTTTATGATGCCATTGCACCGATCATTGATTTTGATTCCATCAATCACGATGTCGTTTTTCGTGCAGATCGTTTCGATAAAGGAACAAAGGACTACTTGAACTGCCCTCTGGAAAAGGAAGATTATTTCCGCCTCATTGAAGAGATAAAACAAGCGCGAAAAGTGGAATTCAAAGAGTTTGAAAAAGTGCCGTATTTCTCGGGTTGCATGCCGATTGAGGCGATGATCGAAAATGGTGATCAAACTCCGCGCTTTGGACCGATGTCGCCAAAAGGAATCCGTAATCCAAAAAATGGCGAGAATTATTACGCCATTGTTCAGCTTCGTCAGGACAATAAAGAAGGCACCGCTTACAATATGGTTGGCTTTCAGACCAAGCTTGCATACGGCGAGCAGAAACGAATCTTTCAGATGATTCCGGGTCTTGAAAATGCGGAGTTCTTAAAACTCGGGAGTATTCATAAGAATATGTATATCCAGTCGCCCAAAAAACTTTCGCCGTTTCTTTCTTCGCCGAAAGATCCATGGCTGTTTTTTGCAGGTCAAATCACCGGAGTCGAAGGTTATTTCGATTCAACATGCATTGGTTTGATGGTGGCTCATTTTATCGATGACCAGATGAAGGGGAGAGATGTGATCCGTCCGCCACGTGCATCGGCATTCGGAAGCCTTTTGAATGGCATCACCGAAGACAACGATTATTTTCAACCCACCAATATCAATTTCGGATTATTCCCAAACCCACCTGGCTTTGAAGTCAAAAACAAAGAGGGAAAAAAACGAAAACGCGAACTCCAGCTCGAGCTTGCCAAAGAAGCCTTCTCAATCTGGGAAAAAGCCCCTCAAGCCTAAACTAAAGAGCAAGAAGCATTTCAGACTCTATAAATTAAAACTGCTTTCAGGAGACGCGCATCCATGCGCTCGCCACTTTCGCCATCCTGGCTCGTGGAGCATCCTTCAAGCAGTTTTAATTTATATAGTCTGAAAGACTTTTGTTCCTTACCATTCCACGAATAGGGATAGTATTTTCGAACTATGAATATTTAAAGTGCTTTGAGGACGCTCCGCGAGGCATGGATGCCGAAAGCGGAGTACATGGACGTACGGCTCCGAAAAGCATTTTAAATATTCATAGTTCGAAAAGTATTATCTCGATGGAATGAGGTTACTTGGCTTCTTCGAGTAAAGGCGACAGAAATTGATTGCGTTTTGTTTCGCCGAGAAAGCCGGAGATCTTTCGGTATATGGAAGGATCATTGATGAGTGCACCAAGTGTGCCTTCGCCATTGTCGATCTTCGTTAAAATCGAATTCAAGCGAACCAGGGTTTCGCCTTCCGCGCGATCAAAAAACTTCTCTAGCTTTTGACTTCCATCAGTTAAGTTTGCGATCAGGCGCTGACTATTATTATTATGGTTGAGATTCTTGAGTAAAATATTGAGTTCTTGGATCACATCACCCACGCTGCTCAGCTTTTCGGACTCCGATGCGATCTGCTCGATAAAATCTTTGGTGTCTCCAGATTTCAAAAGACCACCCTCTTTAAGTGGTGCCGCTTCCATCGACCCAGGCGTGATATACACATACTTATCACCAAGAGCCCCTTGCGTACGAACGGAGGCTTCTGAACCTTCAGTGATACGACCCTGAAAGCTATTATCAATCATCAAAGAAACTTCCAAAAGGTCACTTCCAGAAAGAAAATCAATGCGCTCGACATTTCCAACTGGAAAGCCGCTCAATGACACCACAGATCCTCGCGATAAACCTTGAACCTGATCGAAATGAACTTTCAGGGTGTAGGTGCTTCTGAAAAAGAATTTTCCACCGCCAAGCAAAAGAATCGATCCTACCAAGATTGCTAGGCCCAGGATTGCAAAAATTCCGACCTTAATTTGAGTCTGATAATTTGCTTCCATCTTTAGGCTCCTTTTTCTCCAGTGATAAATTTCTGTAAAGGACTGTCTTCTTCATTTTCAAGTTCCTCGCGTGTGCCCATGGCTTTGATGCGTCCATCTCCAAGTAGGCAGAAGCGATCACAGACTGCGAAAGCCGTTGGCATATCGTGTGTGACCAGGATCGATGTGACCCCTTTTTCCTTCATTCGTAAAATCATCTCCTGAATACGAATGGTATTAAAAGGATCCAGACCGGCCGTCGGCTCATCATAAAGAATAACTTTAGGTCCAATGATAGTTGAGCGGGCAATTCCAACGCGTTTTTGCATTCCGCCGGAAAGCTGGCTGGGATAAAGCTCTTCGTTTCCACTTAAACCAAATTCTTGCAGCTGCTCAGTGATCTTCTTTCGAATTTCATTTTCGTTCAAACCAGTATGCTCTCGCAAAGGAAAAGCCAGATTGTCAAAAATGCTGAGGGAATCAAACAAGGCTCCGTTTTGAAAGACATAGGCCACTTTCACACGAATGGAAGTGAGTTCTCGCTCATTGAACTTGGTGATATCTTCCCCTTCAATTAAAATTTCACCGCCATCCGCTTTCTCAAGTCCAATTAGGCTTCTTAAGATCACAGATTTTCCAACCCCGGATCCACCGACAAGTCCAAGGCATTCGCCTTCTTTGACCGAGAAGGTGATGTCCTTATGAACATCTTTGCCGCGAAAGGATTTTTTAAAGTGTTTGACGTCAATTATAGCCATTGTTCAATCACCCAAAAACCTTTTGTCAAAATATAGTCACCAATCAAAATAAAAATCGAAGATGTGACAACAGACTTTGTTGTCGCAGATCCAACACCGCGTGTTCCGGACTCCACATTGAGGCCGAAATAACAGGCGACAAGTGCAATCGCTAAAGCAAACACAGGGGCTTTTGCAAATCCAGAAAAATAGTCAACCAAGGTCACGGTCTCAAGAATCTTTTGAACATAGAAAAGGGGATCGAGTCCAAGTTCGGTGGATCCCACAATAAGACCACCAATTACGCCGACAAAATCCGCAAAGGCAACTAGAAGTGGAATCGCAATCAAACAAGCAAGCACTCGTGGTAAAACCACTTTTTTAATCGGAGATGTTCCAAGCGCTCTGAGAGCATCAATCTGCTGAGTCACTGTCATCGAGCCAATTTCAGAAGTGATCCCAGCACCAACGCGTGCGGCCAGCATAAGGCAAGTAAAGACAGGACCCATCTCGCGAATAATCGAGAGTGAAACGATCTTTGGAACATAAAGTTTCCCGCCAAACTTCTCAAGACCAAGTCCAAATTGAAGAGCCATCACCATGCCAGTGGACGCAGCAGTAATAAACACCAAAGGAAGAGACTTCATTCCAACCTGGTAGATCTGCTCCATTGTGAGTTTAAACGGAAAAGGCCAATGAAAAAGCTCTTTGAAAACCTGCGCTCCAAGAAGTGTGGTTCCGCCAAAAAAACTTAAGGTTCGCTCAACGGATTCTTTCATAATGGGTTAAAGTCTTTCTTGAAAGACAGGTAAGCGCTGTGATCCTTCGAAAATTCACTCTCGCTTCCCAGATAAGCTAAATTAAACAAACAATCATTCTTGAAAAATGTGAGCAGCTCAACCTTAACTGCCGAATCCTGACTCTGTTGTCGTCCAACGCTCTCTATTGCCTCAACACCTTTGTGAGTGATCTTTTTTTGTGACTGTACAGCGAGACCTTGTGAGTTCAAAAGTGTTCTGGCAATTTCCTTCAAAACGATGTGGCCATGATCACCACACTCAGAAACATAAGTGATTGTGTTTCCTGTTTCTGGATTTCTCCAGGCTTTGTCTGCACTTCCCGAAGCGATTTCTCGAAACGGAGACTTTGGAGCTTCAAAAGACAGTTTCTCTGCAGGTTCTAATACCTTGGGAGCGAGATTCACCGAAATGCATCCGCTCATTGCCAACGCAAAAAATAACAGACTAAGACTCTGTGCCTTCAACTGCTGAAAGATCATGATGTTTCCTCTGACGGCTTATCGGTCAGCTTTTTCAATGAGTTGAAGTAATTAGACATGAACAAAGACGTTTGTCTAGCAGTAGCCCATAGACCTGTCACCAAATTGGCAGAAAGGATTGCGATTCAGTCAAAACTCATTGGTCTAGTACGACCTCATTTCAATAGTTTAACAGTGCTTATCTATTGGCACCAACTCTGCTTAAGCAGATCTCAGGGGGAATCCATTGAGAATGTTTGTACGAGTCTTAAGTCTGACGTTGGTTGGGTTGATCAATTGGAGTGCACTTGCGCAGACCACTCCCAATGTCGAGATCTCTCAAATGGACGAGACCACTCATTTTGAATTCTCCGGTTTAAAGGTTTGGAATTATGATATTCAAAAATCCTCGGACTCAAGCCTTGCTCTCATCCTTCCTTCATTGAGTGAAGAGTCTGAAAAGAAATTAAAGAGCTATAAAGACGAGTTTATCAAATCCATTCAGGTTCAAAGAGCCCCTCACGAAGTGAAGATTCATATCGAGCTTGCGCAAAAGCAGGTGGAGCATTTTGACTATATGACCGATGAGCCCTCCCTTCTCATCGTTGATCTTTATCGCAAAGCTGAAGAAGCTAAACCAGCTCAAACCGAAGCCAAAAAAAGTGCTCCCAAAAAGAAGCCTTTAAAAGAAGCATCCGCAAAAGAGAAAGCTGAACGCAAACCCGCTGGTGAGATTCTAAACGTGACCCCTGAAGATCCTGCGGTCTCTCTCGAGCGACGCTTTGGTGCATTTGATTCCAGTGATGAGGAATTCGGACGGTTTCAAATCAAGGATTATGAAATCAAAGAAGCATCTATCATTGCATCTAAACAGGAGATTTTTCTTAAGTATCCGCCGTTGATGATGCCGGTGAGCCGATTAGATCATTGGATGAATCTTCAACCTGAGTATGTGATCAAGCCGACGGATACGCAGGAGAATAAAGAAGCTCGTCTTTTACAAACACTATATGTTCGTGGGCGAGAGAATGTTTACTTGAAAACCTATCAGTACTTCATCAAGAAATACCCAGAGTCCGATTACAAAGAGATCCTTCAAAATCTGGCCGCAGACATTTATCTGAAGCGCTGGCAAAAGGATGGAAAGTCTAGCGACTACGATCAAGCGAAGAACCTATTGTCAGATCTTATTGAGCGTTATTCGGATTCACCTCTGACTCAGCGCAATCGCTTTATTCTGGGTTATGCAATTATGGAAAGAGGCGAGGCACTTGCGGCACTTGAAAACTTTCAGGAGTTGATATCACTTTATCCGCAAAGCGAAGAAGTTCCGCATTTGAAACTGGCTGAAGCCGAAGCGCTTATGAAACTGAAAAAGTATGATGATGCGCGCGAGGTTTATAAAAAGATCACTAAAGATTACGTCGGAACCTCATTTGCAGATCAAGCCCAGTATCGAATGGGTGATGTGTCAATGAGATCTGAAATGTGGGCGCAGGCTGCAGAAGACTATCAAAAAACGCTCACTGATCTTAAATCCCGTGAAAAAGATTATGCCAATGCTCATTTCAATCGTGGTGAAGCTTTATTTTGGCTTGGCAGATATCAAGAAGCTGTCCAGGAGTTCGCGCAATTTATCTCGCTTTTTCCAACTCATCCTTACGGCGCTTATGCCATGACTCGTATTGGAGAGTTATTCGATATTCTGGGTGCAAATACTCAGCGAGTCATGGGTGCCTATCTTGAAAGCTACTTTCGTTATCCCAACCATCCTGGAGCAAAAATCGCCCGAATTCGAATGCTTTCAAAACGAATGAAAAGCATGCAAGAGAAAAACTTTGAGAAATCCTTAGAGGAAATCAATAAGCTTAAAAATGAGGTCAAGCTTCCTGATACCGAGGAATTTGTTACGATTTTAATTTCAGAAGGCTATGAGGAGCGCGAAGACTACCTATCGTCCATAGATCTTCTGACGTCTTTCTATCAGAAAAACCCAGGATCTGCGCATAAGGAAGTTATCATCAAGCGGGCGCAAGGAAGCATTGCCAATGAAATCGGCAAGCGAATCCAAGAGAATAATTATCTATCTGCACTGAAGTTTCATCAGGAGCATTCCAAAGTCTGGCTGAAAGGTGCTGACCGAATTGATTTGGATTATTACCGTGCGCGATCCTTTGAACTCGCTGGAGTTCAGGAAGAAGCTCAGGAGCTTTATGAAAGTGTGATTTCACGGCTTGAAAAGATCTCAGGCACTCAAGAGGAAAAAGAACGCCTAGTTGAAGAGAATCTTCCATCCAAAGATCAAGTTCATTTGCGAATCGCTCAAGTGCATAGCGAGCAGCGTGATTATGTTGCCGCCTATAAAACGTTAAAAAAGATCAAGGATCCAAAGAGCCTTGCACCTTCGGAAAAAATTGAAAGAACCCAGTTGATGGCTGATCTCTGGATTCAGCGGGGCGATTACCAAGATGCTTCCAGCGCACTTGAAATTTTAATTAAGGAATTCGAAGCCAATGGAAAAGAGGATCTTTTGGCCTCAGTATTGACGAAACAAGCTCAAGTGCAAAATCACCTAAAGAATTGGAATCAAGGCTTGGAGTTTGCCAACCGCGCACTTGTGACAAAGAGTGCACCTGCTAAAGTTCGAATGAACGCTTACAATGAAAAAGCACGTGCACAAATGGAGCTTGGACTTAAAGCATCGGCCATTGCGACACTTCAAGATCAGTTGAATGAATTTGAAGGCAAATCCCCAACGGAATACACACGGTATAAACTTGGAGAGCTTCTCTTTGAAGAGGGTGATATTGGAGCGGCGGAATCCATCTGGACAAAATTGAGAGACAACGGCTCTGGAGTGTTATGGAAAGTGGCTGAAGAGAAATTAAAATCAGCCGATTTCAATAAGAACTACAGTCGTTATATCGAGAGAATTCCTGCGATGAACGACAAAGGAGATTCTGGTGAACAAGCACAGTAACTTCATTTTATCCAATGATCTTCAAATGAAGAAACTTCTGCAAACTGCGGAGAACGTGGCGCAGGGAAAAGCGACGGTCTTGATTACAGGTGAAAGCGGAACCGGAAAGGAGCTGCTGTCTCGTTTTATTCATGCCAAGTCGTCACGGGCTCAAAAGCCATTTGTGGCCATCAACTGCGCAGCATTGCCAGAGGGATTGCTTGAAAGTGAACTTTTTGGTTTTGAAAAGGGCGCGTTCACTGGTGCCGAACAAAGAAAAATCGGCAAATTTGAACTGGCCAATGGTGGAACCTTTCTAATGGACGAAGTGAGTGAGCTTCCACTTTTATTACAAAGTAAACTTTTAAGAGTCTTGCAAGAATCTGAAATTGAGAGACTGGGAGGAAATTCATCCATACCCATCAATATCAGATTGATCGCAACGACCAACAAGCCGCTGGAGGAAATGGTTAAGCGGGGCGAATTCCGACAGGATCTTTTTTACCGTCTGAACGTGATTCCACTTAAAGTGCCCGCTCTTCGGTATCGGCCACGCGACATCGAATATTTAGCGCGGATTTTCCTTGAGGCTTATTGTCAGGAGAATAATCGTGGTGAAAAGCAGTTTTCACAAGATGCGCTCAATAAACTTAAGGCTTATGAATGGCCTGGGAACATCCGTGAGCTTCAGAATTTAATTGAAAGAATCGTATTGACCTGTTCGGCAACTGTGATCGAGCCAAAGCATCTTCCATTAGAAGTGCAAGAAGTCCAGTATGCTCACAATCTTGAGGCCGGAATGACACTGTCTGAAGCGGAACGTCTCTTAATCATGAAGACTTTAGAGCATACCAGCCACAATCGCACCAAAGCGGCAGACATACTTGGAATCAGCATCCGCACTTTGAGGAATAAACTGAACGAATATCGAAAGGAGGGCTTGATTGAGCCAGATTTATGATAAAACGGCACAAGCCTTAGCCGCTTCACTCAAATTCAGATCGTTACGTCACAACGTAACGGCTTCAAATATTGCCAATGCGGAAACCCCAGGGTTTAAAGCCAAGAAATTGGATTTTGAAGGTGCACTTGCACGGGCCGTGGACTTGGATGGCATGAGATCAATGACCACCTCGGACAATGAGCATTTCGTCGTTGGCGGAGGATCCGTTTCCAAGACCCGAGCTGACATTTATGACAATCCCGATGGAGTCACGTCGAACGATGGAAACACAGTGGATTTAGAGAACGAAATGGCCACTTTGCAGGAAAACAGCATTCTTTATAAGGCGGCTCTTCAGCTGATGAATAAAAAGCTTGGAACGCTAAAGTATGCCGCTTCGGATGGAGGACGTTAATAGATGGATTTTTCAACTTCATTAAGAGTTTCATCCTCTGGTCTTTCCGCTCAAAGAATGAGGATGAATACAATCTCCTCAAACATTGCAAACATCAATACCACGCGAACGCCTGAGGGTGGGCCTTACCGCAGAAAAGACGTTGTATTTGAAGCGATGCCCGACTTCAGGACGTTTGGTGAGATGATAACGACAAAGCCGGATGAGAATATTCAAAGAGTTCAGGTGACAGATGTCACTGTTGATCAGAAGGCGCCATTACTGAAGTATGAGCCCAATCATCCAGAAGCGAATGAAGATGGATACGTCGCCTATCCGAATATTAACCTAATGGAAGAGATGGCGAATATGATACAGGCGACTCGATCTTACGAGGCCAACGTCTCGGCGATTCAGGCTTCTAAGGATATGGCAATGAGTGCGCTTGAGATTGGTCGTTAAGTTCTGTTAACATAAAGGAAGAGGAAGTTTAAGCCATGGACGGTTTGACGATTTCAAAATCAGAATCCCTTTTAGAAAAAGGGCAAACATTAAAGGAGTTAAATCGCAATCGCGATTTGGCGCCGCAAATTTCCTCGCCATCTGCAGACAAGGCCGAAAAGTCTTTTGCCGCCACACTCAAAGATGCCGTTAACCAAGTGAATGCACTTCAGAAAGCCTCTGATGTGAAAATGCAAGAGCTGGCGACCGGAAAGACAAAAGACATTTCGGAAGTGATGATCACCGCTGAGCGAGCGGATATCGCATTAAAACTAATGGTTCAAGTTCGAAACAAAATAATCGATGCGTATCAAGAAATCATGAAGATGCAGGTGTAATAGATGCAGAATTTTCTTAGCCATATCATTAACCAGTTTCGGGAATTTCTAAAATCCCTCACTCCCGTAAAGCGAATGTCACTTATGGCATCGGCCGTTGTGATCACCGTTTCTATGGCTGCACTTTCTGGTCTTCTTTTAGGAACCGACTATGTTCCTCTCTTCAAAGACGTTCCTGCAGAACAACTACCTATTATCGTTGATCAACTTCAAAAACGTGGGATCTCATTTAAAATCTCTGAAGACAGTCAAACGGTAATGATTCCAAAAGATCTTATTCACGCCACCCAGATGTCTTTGATGACCGAGATTGGTGGCGCAAAGATTGGTCAAGTGGGTTTGGAGATTTTTGAAAAGCAAAACTTTGGGACCACTTCGTACGCTCAAAAAATTAACTACCAAAGAGCACTTCAAGGTGAGCTCGTTCGCTCAATCAATACCTTGGATGCTGTTAAACAATCAAAAGTGATACTAGCGATTCCTCCGAAAAAGACCTTCCTGGAAGAGGGTGGACAGCCATCAGCATCGGTTGTGCTTGAGCTTCATCCTGGTAAGACACTCAGCAATGACCAGGTGAGAGGAATTTCATTTTTGGTTTCAAGCGCCGTCGAAGGGATGGAGCCGGAAAAAGTAACTGTGGTGGATTCAAAGGGTAAACTTCTATCCACCAAGTACTCTGCGGATTCCAGTTTGACTGGTGAACTCATGGATCTTAAGCGAAAGGTTGAGCACAACCTTTCAGATCGAATTGAATCCATCTTAAGTCGGGTCGTTGGAGCAGGAAAAGTGATCGCTCGTGTGGACGCAAGCCTTAATGCGAAGTCGGTGGTCATGACCGAAGAGGAGATCGATCCGGAAGCAACGGCTCTTCGAAGCTCACAAACCGAAGAAGAGGTTTTGGATGGTGCTCGAACAAATCCAACCGGAATTCCTGGTGCCAGAGCGAACCTACCTGGTGCGGAAGGTGGAGGCCAGGTTGGATTTAGTCAGAACGTTCGTAAGGAATTAAAAACATCCAATTTTGAAGTTCCAAAGACGGTAAGAAATGTCCGTGAAGCTGCAGGAGGACTTGAGCGTCTTTCGGTGGCCGTTCTTGTGGATGGGACCACCACGGTTAGAACCAAAGAGGATGGGACCACAGAGGAAGTCTGGCAGCCACGAAGCCCAGAGGAAATGAAGAAGCTTGAGACCATTATTAAGAATGCAATTGGATTCAACGCGTCTCGTGGTGACTCGGTTACAATTGAGAACATTGCATTTACAGAAGAGGATTTCACCGAGACGGAAAAACTTCTTTCCACATTGGAGCGTCGAAAACTCCTTCATGCACTTCTTAAGTGGACATTGATTGGAATCAGTCTTGCGCTCTTCTTCTTCATGGTCGTTAAACCGTTTGTAAGATGGATCACTGATTCATTTCAAGACACTGTTGAAGATATGCTTCCAAAAACCATTGAAGAGTTGGAAGAGCTTCAGAGTGTGGATAATTCTCTTCCTGGGATGTCCGGTGCGCTTCCTGTCTTAGAAGAGTCCATTGATCCCGACAAAGCGGAAAGTGAGCTTTTGAAAGAGCGAATTCAAAGTATAATGGATCAAGATGAAGATAAGGCTGCCGGAGCGTTTAGTCTCTGGTTGTCCCGAAAGGATATGTGATGGCGATAAAGCTTAATAAACTTGAGAATATTCGCTATGAGGACCTCAAGGGTTTTGATAAGGCTGCAATTCTCATGAATTACATGGGACCGGATGCTGCGAAGAAACTTTTTCGTCATATCGATGATGGTGATATTCGAAAGTTACTCAATGTCATGGCTAAATACCGCATTGTTCCTGTCGAAGTCACTAAGCGTGTTCTTGAAGAATACTATGAAATGATCAGTGAATCTCAGGAGTATATCTTCTCGGACGGTTCAAGCTCAAAAGACACTGTTATTGAGGCGGTTGGTGAGGAACGGGCCCGAGGAATTCTTGGTCACTTATCTGCAACGTCTCCATCAAGCCGGACACTTGAAAGTCTTGAAATGGTGGATGCCAAGTCTTTATCCAACTTTTTGTTGAACGAGCATCCACAAACCATCTCGGTCATTCTTGCACATCTTGAGCCGGAGAAAAAAGGTGAGGTTTTAAAACGTCTTCCCGAATCTCTTCAGGCTGAGGTCGTACTTAGACTTTCCAATTTGGATCATGTTGCACCTGAGCTGATTGCAGAGGTTGATCGGGTTCTTAAACAAGAGCTCTCAACAGTTGGAACCGTTGAACAATCGGCTTTGGGTGGGGTTCAGCCGGTGGCCGAGATGCTCAACGTTATGGATAAAAATACAGAATCAGCGATTATGTCTCGAATCGAAGAAAAAGATCCGATTCTTGCTGAGGAAATTCGAAAGCTGATGTTTGTATTCGAAGATATCATTAAAATCGATGACAAAGGCATTCAGACACTTCTTAAAGAAGTTCCAAATGATAAGCTTCTTCTCGCTCTTAAGACGGCAAATGAGGAAATTCGTTCTAAGATCTTTAAGAACATTTCTCAACGTGCGGCAAAACTTCTGCAAGACGATTTATCGAATATGGGACCTGCACGTCTTTCTGACGTCGAGTCCGCTCAAGTGGAAATTGTGAATGTGGCGAGACGTCTTGAGCAGGAAGGAAAAATTCTTATCGCTCGAGGTGGTTCAGAAGACGCGCTTGTGTAATCGAGGTAAAAAAACATGGAAGTTTTTAAAAACGTTATAAAAAAGGAGCGCGCAAAAGATGAGGTTCTTACTTTTCAGCCTCGAGCTATAGAGCTTGGACTTACAGATTCAGCGAAAGTCTATCTGAACGAGGAGAATCGTAAAAAGTCAGATTTCGTTCTTTCGGATCTGATTGCAAAGCAGACGGGTGTGGCCGATGTGCGCTCCGAGTCCTATAAAAGCCTGGTTGAGGAAGAAGTTTTAAAGCGACTTCAAGAGATCCAGGAAGGTGCTTATAAGGAAGCCTATGCCCTGGGACAGGAAGAAGGCGCTAAAGCGGCCTTTGAATCCGTCAAAGGTGAACTTGAGCAGAAATTTTCTGAGCTCAATCAGCTGGTGGACGAGGTTCGAAGTCTAAGGAGCCAGATTCTTCACAATCATGAAAGAGAGCTTATCGAGCTTGTTTTTCAAATCGGTAAGAAAATTGCGATTAAAGAGCTTTCCGAAGACTCTTCGGTGGTTAAAGAACTGTTGGAAACTCTTCTTTTGGAATTTGAAAAGGATCAGGAAATCAAAGTTTCTCTCTCGACGTCGGATTATGAGTTTATATCTAAACAGATTCAATCCGGCGTTTTTAAACTTTCAGACGGAGCCAAGGTCAAATTCAATATCGACGAAAAGATGACCAATGGCGGATGCCGAATTCAAACCGAATTTGGTTCTATCGATTTACAAGTCGAACAAAGAGTTGAAAGTGCTTGGAAGGCCTTGAAATCAAGAATGCCTAAGTCCGAGGAGAATAAATCTTGATCGACATAGAAAAATACTCTCGTGCACTGGGTCTTTCACGCGGCTCAAAAGACATGGGGAAAGTCACGGAAGTCAAAGGCCTTATCATTAAAGGTTATATTCCTGAAGTTGCAATAGGGAGTGTGTGCGAGGTCTTTCCCATCCATGGCACAGAAGGTTCACTTTGCGAAGTAGTGGGATTTGAGAACCAGCAGGCACTGATGATGCCACTGACCCCGGTTCAAGGCGTCGGGCACGGATCCCTTATTGTTTTAAAAGAGCGAAGTGCGACTGTGACGCTTTCTCAGGATTTATTGGGAAGAGTTTTGGATGGCACAGGAAAACCGATGGATCGAAAGGGTGAGATCATCGGTGAGATTGAAAAGTCGATTTACTCGTTATCAGTGAATCCGCTGGATCGCCCACCGATTGATCAAGTTCTTTCGCTGGGCGTGCGTTCGATCGATGCCTTCTCGACACTTGGAAAAGGTCAAAGAGTGGGAATTATGGCAGGCTCAGGTGTTGGAAAGTCAGTTCTATTGGGAATGATGGCTAAAAATTCAAATGCGGACATCAACGTGATTGCGATGATTGGTGAGCGCGGAAGAGAAGTTCGAGAATTCATCGAACATACATTGGGCCCTGAAGGTTTGAAAAAATCGGTCTTAGTTGTTGCAACCAGTGACCAGAATGCACTTATGCGTACTCGTGCAGCTTTTGTTGCAACAACGATTGCTGAGTACTTTAGCTCGCTTGGAAAAGATGTTCTGCTCTTTATGGACTCAGCCACACGATTTGCCATGGCGCAAAGAGAAATTGGTTTGAGCGTCGGGGAGCCTCCCACTTCCAAAGGGTATACACCAAGCGTGTTCTCACTTCTGCCAAAACTTTTTGAACGTGCGGGCTGTTTCGATGACAAGGGGAGTATCACCGGACTGTATACGGTTTTAGTTGAAGGCGATGATATGAACGATCCAATTGGGGATGCCGTTCGAAGCATCGTGGATGGTCATATTGTTTTGACCCGACAATTGGCACACAAGGGTCATTTTCCTGCAGTCGATGTCCTGCAAAGCACATCCAGGGTGATGAGACAAGTCGCTGGTCAGGATCAGGTGAAAGTGGCGAGCTTCTTAAGAGAGCTTATTTCAATCTATAAAGAATCAGAGGATCTAATAAATATCGGCGCTTATAAATCTGGCCAGAACCGAAAGCTAGATATGGCTATTCAGATCAAAGATCAAATTGATCAGTTTTTGAGGCAAGATCTCGATGATTCACAAACTTTTGAAGAAACCCAAAGCCTAATGGCAGGGCTATTGAGTTGATATGAAATTCAAATTCTCTTTGGAATCTGTTTTAAAACATCGAAAACGCCAAGAAGAAGAAGCCTACCGTGCGTTTGTCGAATCAAAAAATGCTCTTGATGAAGCTCAAAGGATTTTGAAAGAGATGTATGCAAAGGTGGATCAGAGCCGGGAAAAAATTGCCGCTTTACAAACCCGGTCGGCGAAAAACGGTTTGTCTGAAATCCTACAGAATGAATCCTTTATTCAAGGACAGGGCTTACGAATAAGAAAGCATCGTGAAAAGATGCGTGAATTACAACTGGACCTAGAGGAAAAGCAAGAAGCGCTTGTTCTGGCCTTGAGAGAACGCAAAACTCTCGAGAAACTAAAAGAGCGTAAGAAACGTGAGCATGACATGGAAGTCGCTCGCAGAGAAGCGTTGGAAATGGATGAGATTGCAACGATCAGGGCAGGAGGCCGAAATTGAATGATCATGGGAGCTATAAATCCCACTTTCAAAAAGCAAAAGCCGCGCGCTCTACGCCTCCTCGTACAAAGAATATGACTGAGGAAGAGGTTGAAGCACAGCTTCGTAAGGCTTTTGGCATGAAGGCCACTCCATCTTCGCAAAATAGAAGTATTCGTAAAAAAAGCATACGAGCTAAAAATCAGTCTGGTTCTTATTCCTATCCTGTGATTGCACTGGCTGCGATGTTTATCGGGATATCAAGTTATCTTTCTTTTCCTGAAGAGTTTGAAGCCCTATTTAGTAAAATCGAAATCAGTTATATGGGAGCAGCTCAAGCCAAAGATGAAGGGAAAAAGTCTCCTAGTGAAAAGCCGAGCAAAGAGGAAAAACCTTCCGCATCCAGTAAAGCGCAAGTAGCGAATGAAGCCTCTTCTGTAAGTCCAGTGACCGCCGAAGAATTGAGTTATCTCGGCAAGTTACGCGAGCGTAAAGCGGAACTTGATCTTCGCGAAGCTGAGTTGAACCAGTTGGAAGAGGAATTGCAAAGACAAAAAAGTGAGATCGAAGTGCAGATTGCTGAACTCAGTAAAATTCGCGAAGAGATCTCAGCCAAACTCGAGGATCGAGTCGAGGCGGATGAAGGAAAGGTAAAAAAGTTGGTGGAGCTTTACTCAAGTATGAAACCTAAACAAGCGGCAAAAATCATTGAGACCGTGAATACGGATCTGGCTGTTGAGGTTTTAGCGAATATGAAAAAGAAAAGTGCAGCCGACATTATGAACGTTATGGATGAGAAGGTCGCAAAAGAACTTTCTGAGCGACTAACTGGATATAAACGAACACCAGCGAATTTGAAATAAAGGGAGAACTTTTGGATTTCGGATTGGGTCTTAACTTCAACAGCTTTATTCCACAGCAAAGTGGATTGAAGCCCAATCAAGTGCCGCTTGAAGCCGGCTCCGATCAGGAAACTGAGGGGCAAGGCTTTATGGCCATGATGGCACAAGAAGAAGTGAGCTCACAGTCTTTTGGAAAACCAATTCCCACTCCTGCCGCTGATCCGCTCAGTTCAATGAATGGATTTTTTCAGGCGGCCCCGGTTGAGAGGGTTCTTCCGCAGCAGATTCAATCCCGTGATGGGATGTCCATTTCTCAAAATGCAGTGACTCAAAAAGTGGACACGCTCACAAAACGAGTCGCTTGGCAGAAGTTCCTGCAGAAAATGAAATCGGAGCTCAATGTTTCTGCCGAAGAAATTCTTCAAGCTTTTCAAGCATTGACGCCTCAAGAGCTTGAACAATCTCCAGAAAAAAATATTGAGAAATTAGTCGCTAATCTTGGCCTAAATCCTGAACAAAGCCAGGTCGCAAGTCAGCTATTCACTGAACTTATAGATAGAACCGGATCACAGCCACTTGCGAATGAGTTGAAGAGATCTGAGCGGGAC
>CAZWVK010000030.1:0-24108 GCA_964636785.1 uncultured Pseudobdellovibrionaceae bacterium
TGCTTCGAAGAAGATCTACGGCATCCCCAGGTGCTGCTATCGTTTTAGAGTGGCGATAAGTTTCTAAGCAAAATTCAGCTGCTTCGTCCGATTCGCTAAGTGATTGAACACTCTCTTCACCCGGAGGGATCACAAGTCCGTCATAAAGCACCGCTGCGGTCGTTGAGAATGTCTTATCCACTTCAACTTCACTTCCGTTGACTGACTTCAAGGGCATTGCATACAAAGAGACGACTTCCGCTTCTGCTCCTGCGCGTTTAAGGTCTTTTTTTACTTTTGAAATTAGATTTCCATCAACCCCATCCATCGCAAGTATTGCCACTTTAAACCCGATAATGGATCCGGATTTATTATTCTCCATACTTAAAGATGGAGATGTTCTGCCATGGTTCTTGTTCACTGGCTTTTCTGGAATCAAGGCACCAATCCCGCGGGCGACTTCACAGGCAAAGTGATGATCCGTTGGATTAAAGATCTCATCAATCACTCTTTGGCTGATTTCTTTGGTTTGAACCTTACCAAGCTCAAATCGTCCAGCTTCGATGATTCTTTTTTTCTCTGGCTCAGTCATGCTATTCCAAAAAAGAGTCGCCTGGCTGAAATGATCGGAAAAGCTTTCGCTACGCATACGCACCTTGGTTCCATCTACTTTTTCAGTGTGGTGAACGTAAGCGTCTTTCTTTGCGGATAAAAACGGACATCCTCCGCCACGAGAATTTGGAGAGTAATTGGATGGTCCTTTATTGATGGTTTGTCTCATATACCCGTCGCGCTGATTATTGTGCACATCCACAACAGGCCTATTGATTGGAATTTCACTAAAGTTCGGCCCACCCAGTCGAATGAGTTGCGTATCGATATAGGAAAAGAGCCGACCTTGTAAAAGGGGATCATTGGTAAAATCAATTCCAGGAACCACATGTCCTGGGTGAAAAGCCACTTGCTCAGTTTCCGCAAAAAAGTTGTCAGGATTTCGATTAAGGACCATTTTTCCAATCGGGGTGAGGGGAACCTCTTCTTCAGGAATGATCTTAGTTGGATCTAAAAGATCAAAGTCGAATTTGAATTCATCTCTTTCATCGACCAGCTGAACGCAAAGTTCGTATTCAGGGTATTTTCCGCTTTCAATGGCTTCCCAAAGCTGTCTTCGGTTAAAGTCAGGATCTTTTCCTGCGATTTTTTGAGTTTCATCCCACACCAAAGACAAGAGGCCATTTTTTGGACGCCAATGAAACTTCACAAAGCGAGCAACTCCTTCTTCATTCACAAAGCGAAAAGTGTGTACACCAAAGCCATCCATATTGGCGTAACTTCTTGGCAGTGCTCGATCTGAAAGAAGCCACATAATCATATGAGTGGATTCTGGAGTTAAAGAGATAAAATCCCAGAAATTATCATGAGCAGCGGACGCTTGAGGCATTTCGTGATGAGGCTCTGGCTTTACCGCATGGACAATGTCTGGAAATTTAATGGCGTCTTGAATAAAAAAGACGGGGATATTGTTTGCAACCAAATCATAGTTGCCATCTTCCGTGTAAAACTTTGTGGCAAATCCACGAGCATCTCGAACTGTATCTGCCGATCCGCGAAAACCAGCCACTGTTGAAAAGCGAACGAAGACCGGTGTTTTAACACTTGGATCCTGTAAGAACTTGGCTTTGGTGATATCTTTGAAGGATTCATAGCATTGAAAATAGCCGTGAGCAGCTGAGCCTCGTGCATGAACAACACGCTCTGGGATTCTTTCATGATCGAAATGAGTCATTTTCTCGCGAAAATGAAAATCCTCCATCAAAGTGGGACCGCGCTCACCAGCTTTTAATGAATTGTCGGTGTCGTGAATTTTCACGCCCTGATTGGTGGTGAGTGGTTGGTTTTTGGATTTTTCAGTGTCTTGATCCAACTGCCTGGACTTGGTGCGCTCACTCATATTGGCTCCTTAGGGTTTCTTAAACACTAAAAAGTGCAATTCCCTATGGTCAATTCACGTACGTCCGTCCTAGGTAACGCATGCGACCCCATCAAAGGGTAGGTGACAATGACTCAACGTTGGGATTACAAGATGACTTGGAATAAATGCGGCAGAGGGCTACACCGTGACCTCGAAAAAAGTGGGGATCTATGAATCTATATTTGGTGCACTGTGGGTTTTACGACAACGAAGTCTGTGATGGACTTTATGAAAGTCATGTGAACTTCTTTGTATCTGCAGAGAGCTTTGAAGATGCAAGAGTTAAAGCCAAAGAGCTTCCAGAGTTTCAAGCGAAGCGCATGCACGTAGATGGTCTTCAAGAGATTCAGGCTGTCTCTGGTTTTCGAGTTCGCTTGGAAGAGGATCAAAGCTTAGAAAATCAAACCCAGATTATTAATTTCAAACATCGAGATTTAGCGCCAAAACCTAAAAGCTAAAACTGAAGCCCTGCTTCAATCATCATCGTTTCTGAAGATTTTGAATCCCATCTTGCGTAATCAAGCTCTTCATTTTTATAAGCGGCACTTAAGATGACTGAATCAATATTAAACCCGAAGCCAAATCCGTAATCCCCTTTGGCAATATTCGCCAGAACGGAATAATGCCCATCAAAATCATATCTAGCCGCCCAGCGAAGTCTTTTAAAAGGCTGAACACCAGGTTCGTTGATGGAGTAATGAGTGGATGTGATCAGGCGCCCTTTAGCAAACTGGGGAGTGGAAGAAAGACCCACTTCAACCCCCGGAAGAAGCTTTTTGTAGGTGGACTCTGTAGCATGAAGATCAATATGAGTTAATGCGACTGAAAAGACAGGTTTCCAATTGTCTTCATCAAACTGATAAGCAAGGCCAGGTTCAATGCGAAGAAGCTTATTCTTTCTAACTTTCGTGAGCTCATCATTTGAAAAAAGATCGAAGAGGTATTCTTGTCCGTGAATATACTCTTGATTTAAATAGCTCACATTGATCCCTGCAGTTAAGCCCTCAAGATTTTGAAAACCAACTCCGGCACGAAAGAAGAGTTCACTTTCTTTAATAAGACTGACTGAAAGCTCTGGATAAGCTGGATTCAAAACATTGGACGCGTGTTGAATTCTTAAAGGCACATATCCAATGGCCCACCAGTTGTGCTGATACCAAAGAGATGTTGAAAGGGTAGAAGCTGTGGCTTCCGATCGATCGATGATGTCGGTTACAACTCCTGAAACATCTTCTTCCCGAATTTTTTGTCCATAGTTCCAAAGCTTTTCCAAGCGTTTATCCGCAAGAATATTCAGACGAACCTGCTTTTCTTGGTTGTAGTGCATAAGTGCTGGATTGCAATCCAGGCTGTATTTACTGGCTTTAATCGAATAGCAGCTCGATCCTAAAACGGAATGCTCTAAAGTCAAAACAGAAGGGCGGTAAAACATATTGGGAACAGCCGTGACCGGAGCTGCTAATAAGTCAGTATAAAGAAAGCAAAGAATAAGAATAAAGCCTATTCGCATCGCGCACCAAAGAACATCAGCATAGGGGGAAGCTGTGTATCGCCAGCTTTATCAAAGGCTTTATCCATATCATCGGCATTCTTTTTTAGGCGAGCAGACTTTTTTGGATCTTGAATGCCATTGGAAAGATCCATAAGAACATGATTCACTTCGACTTTGAGCTGTCCGATTTTTTTCTTTAATTCAGGGGATCCAAGGTGACACTTGGTGACCTCGGAGAAGCGGTAATGATTTTCAAGATGATGCTTAAAAAGGACCACTCTTAAAAACGCACGATAAATAAGCGGTCCGCCATGAAGGCTTTGATCCTCAGAAAGAATGCGAACAGCTTCTCTTACACTTTTATAATCCTCTAATGTTGCAAGGCTTGGTACCTGTTCAAACGCATTCAAAAAATTGGAAATATGAGCGAGTGCTTTGTTGGCATCAACGAGCCAACCCAAAACCTTTTTTTGATCTTCGGATTCTGTTTGGGATTGAAGGTCTAAAAGGGCTTGGCTTGCACGCTTATTAGCACGCTGTCTTGAGTCGGTGTTGATCAATTCCTTGATCAGCTCCACATAGCTATTGAGATAGATTCCGCCGCGTGCGGCATAGGCTGAAGCCATAATCACTCGCGCTCTTTGATTGAGAGGATTGTCCTTAAGAATGTCGGCCATAAGGGCTATGGCGTATTCAAAATTGCCATCTTCAATATGTTGAGTGGCTTCGTCGTAATAAGAGAGCTTTTCCCGCTCGTTTCCAGCGCAGGCGCAAAGACCAGTGATCAAGAGAGAAAGGATGAATGCTCGCATTTATACTGAGCACATTTGCAATCAAAAGGCCAAGGGGAGCTTCGCCATAAAGATCAGGGGCCGGATTTTGGCCCCTGTAAGATTCAAACTGTTTAGACAGTTTGGTAGGAAATTCAAAAGCTTACTGAATCAAACCGGCTTTCTTGGCAGCAAGGAATTCCTGCTGGAAATCAACCAGGATGTCACGAACATGCTCTTCAACAAGGCCTGTGCGAAGGGAAACGCGGTAAACCGTGTCTTTTGAAGCCGGCTTCATATCGACAAGATTTTTAACATCTTTTGCAAAAATCCCAATATCCACGAGGCCATTGAGGTTGCCGTTCATTGCTTCATTTTTGGCAGACAAGATCACTTCAGCAGAGTCGAGTGGCATTTGATAAAAATCAGCAAAAGCCATGACGTCTTTAGAAACATTGGCCTGCGCCTCTACTGTAGTGAAAGAAGTGCGGTGGATGTATCTGCGATCCCAACCACGACGCTTTCCATGACCCCAACCATGGCCTGGTCGGCGATAGCGATCTCCATAGCGATGTTGTCCGTAGCGCTTGGAATAACGATCGCGGCGGTGTTTGTAGTAGTTGTTATAACGATTTCGGTAGTAGTGATCGTTATAATCGTAGCTATCCGTCGCGACGGCAACAACGGCGCCACCAACGACTGCCCCGACCACAACTCCTGTGGCCACATCGGATTCATCACAACCTTGAATAAATGGAAGCATAAGCAAACTTGCTGTAATCAAACATATTTTTTTAAACATTCGGTCCTCCTGTTAATGAATGGTGCTTACTTTTAAGCCAAATAGGATGCAAGAAGGAGCCTTCAATCTGAAAGATTTACTGTCTAAATGACCAACATGTATCGAAAGATATAAGGGTTTTTTCCGTTTGCGATAAGGAGTTATAAAAAATAGAGTTAAGGTAACGATACACGGGGGAGACGATGAGCTACGAAAGAGTTGTTGGCTTACAAGTTAAAAATGATGATCGGTATGATCAATACAGAGCAGCCATGCGTCCGCTTCTTGAGAAAGTCGGTGGTGGCTTTCGCTATGATTTCAAAGTTTCGGAGGTTTTAAAGAATGAAGAAGGCCGTCCAATCAATCGTGTATTTATGATTTATTTCGAAAATAAAGAAAAGAGTGATCAATTCTTTTCAGATCCTGAATACATCAAGATTCGTCAGGAGTATTTTGAATCCTCTGTGGAGGCGACGACTATTATTTCTGAATATGAAAGATAATTTGGCTTGGAATCGAGGGAGTGCTTTTAATTGAAATCCAATGAAGGAGAAGGTCATGTCTAAAATCACAGTGGAAGCCGTAGTCGATGCAGATCCGAAAAAGGTTTGGGAGTATTGGTGTGAACCTAAACACATCACCAAGTGGAACTTCGCATCCGATGATTGGTGCTGCCCAAGTGCCACGAATGATTTAAGAGTGGGCGGAAAGTACTCGGCCAGAATGGAAGCCAAAGATGGAAGCTTTGGATTTGATTTCGAAGCGATCTATGACGAAGTCATCCCATTAAAGATCATCAGCTACACCATGCCTGATGGTCGAAAAGCCACCACCGTTTTTCAAGACCTCGATGGAAAAACAAAAGTCACAACGACATTTGACGCCGAAAATGTTCATTCACTCGAGCAGCAGCGCGATGGCTGGCAAGCCATCTTGAATAATTTTAAGGGGTGCGTGGAGGCGCCTCAAAATTAGACTGGAGTGAAAGAACATTCGACACACTGCCATAAATCAATTTAATTTTAGAGAAAGCTGATTTCGACTACAGAAACAGACGCTTTTCTTAAATCTCGCTTTTATACCACCGATAAGAACTCTCTACCCACGGAGGCTGTTCTTGAAGACGAAGCGAGACTTCAGCGTACACGACTTATCCAAGTTCTTAACGAGAGAGGCATTAAACGAAAATAGTCAGGTCCAGCGGATTCTGGAAGGTGATCCAGAGGACATGGTGTTTGCCGGTGAAGTGATTGGACCATTAAGAATTGTTGGAAAAGAGAAGAGCTACTACATTCTTCGTGGAGAAAAAGTTTATTTTAGTCGGTTTCGAGCTGGCGATACTGTCGAGCTTGCAACTGTCGATAAACGAACGAGAAAATTTAAGAAGTTAAAGTCGACCAGTATAAAAATGGTTCGATTTCCGAAACCGGGAATTATTGAGATTTTTCTTTCAGCACATGAACTCTTAATTGATGACAAACTGGAGATTTTTCTGCTGCCGACAAGCGGATCGCAAATAAAATGGATGCTTAGGCAAAGACTGCAGACCATTGAAGCGGCTGGCGTGGTTGCCGATTACGCACCTATCGATCTCAAGTCTATTCGAAAGCATTTAAATGAAATGACTGAGAAGCTGAACCCTGTTCAGAAGGATGCGCTTTCTTTTTTAATTGAAAATGACTTCAAGGGTTTAGTTCAGGGTCCTCCAGGAACCGGGAAAACACATCTACTTGTGGACCTGATTCGATTGGCCTTAAAGAGCGGGCTTCGAATTGGTTTGGCGTCATTGACTCATACTGCGGTTGATAACGCCTTAGCACGACTCATTCACTCAGGAATTCCCACAGAAGCCCTGGTTCGAGTGGCAAGCGAAAGAGGAAGAGTCAAAGCGGATTCATATAAAGGGATCGACATCAGTGAAATATGGGCGAGTTCATTTAGAAAAACGAGAGTTGAAACGGAGTATGATGGTGAGGTTGAATATCTCCTTTATGCAGCAACTTTGCACACCTGGTCTTTTTCAAACAATCCGCCTGAAATAGATATTTTAATTATTGATGAAGCCAGCCAAGTTCCAATCTATTTCCATCCATTCCTAGAAACACTGAGCTCGCGAGTCATAATGTTTGGAGACCATAAACAGCTTCCTCCGGTCATCCAAGTCGCAAATCATAATTTACCAGCAGACGATATTTTCTCATATGAAATCGAGCGTGGTGCCTTTCCCATGCTTGAAACGCAGTACCGCATGAACGAAGGTATACAAGACTGGTCTTCTAACAGGTTTTACAATGGTCGCCTTCATCCGCATGAATCTAATAAAAACCGAGATAGGATTAGAGGGCTAGATACATTAAGCGGTCGAATTGGATCTAGGGAAGTGAATCTTGTACGACATAACGGTCGCTCATCCAACAACGCAAACCAGCTAGAGGCTAGTCAGGTTGCCCATTTGGTCTGGGCGCTAAAAACAGAAGGTAGCCTCAAGCTGAATGAAATCGGCATTGTGACTCCTCACCGAGCACAGGCGGGAGCTATATGTGCTCAATTGCAAGAAAAGTTCGGCCTCGCAGATATGCAGAAGATTCTAGTAGACACTGTGGAGAGGTTTCAGGGCCAAGAGCGAGAAGCTATGATTCTGTCTATGGGAGTGGAAAAAGAAAACTCTAGGAAAGGGGATCGAGGCTTCCTTGGTGACGGAAGAAGATTAAATGTCGCAGTGACTCGAGCGAAAAGCCGCTTTTATTGTATTGCTCCTCATGCACTTATTGAAAATACGGGAAGACAGAGAAATGCTGAGCACCTAAATAGTTTCTTGAAGTGGTGTGGGGGCGAAAAGGATTCGCCGGTAAAAAGTGAGATTGGATAAAGTTTCACGCGGAATGGGAGGATGAGAATTGGAAAGACCTCGGGCGTTTTTCGACTTTTTGCTGCAGAGTCTTGAGTTTAAAGCTAGCCTATATACGGATAAGTATTAAATTTTAGGACATCTTAGAGGTTGAAGTGTATTTCTCTCGAATTTCATTTTTTTCGCTCGTTTTTTTTCTCATCAGTTGTGCGCAAGTACCCCTAGAAGGGCCAGCTCAACCCGTTCCAAAACCTGCACAGACGCAGTTTTGTGAACCACCAGTCCCAGGCACTGATAAAAAAATAGAGCGCAAAGGCTATGTGGCCTCTTTCAATAAAAACCATAAGCTCTCAAGGTGGGTTGCTTACTCAATCACCAAAGAGCAGCTCGACAATCCTGTGACATCCAGGGAAGGTTATCCCTTTCGCCCAGATCCGGAAGTGGATGCGGGTCACCCGAAACTTTATCATCGCTCCGGTTATGACAGAGGCCATTTGGCTCCCGCTGCGGATATGCGATGGTCGGAAGTGGCCATGCGCGAATCGTTTTACATGGTGAATATTGCTCCCCAAAAACCACAGCTCAATCGTCGAGAGTGGTCCAAGCTAGAGAAAAGAGTGAGAACGCTCACGAACAAGGCCGAAAAAGTTTACGTCACAACGGGTCCTGTTTTTTCTGAAATTGATAGCTCTCTTGGTGAAAATGGAATTTCAATTCCGAAGAAGTTTTTCAAGGCGATTATGGTCGAAAAAGAAAAGCGATATGAAATCGAAGGTTACGTTCTTCCACAAGTTCCATCCGGACACTTTGCGAGTTACTCTTTGCCAGTTGATGAAATTGAGAAGCTAACAGGGATAGATCTGTTTCCTTGTGTGGATGCAAATTAAGATTAAATAATTGCTATAAAATCCTATCTCGGCTCACCCATACCACTTCTTCCACTCATCCCTCAGCTCGCGGTACCTTTTGTTCTTTTCAACTTTCTGCCAGGCCTTATAAAAGATCTCAGCGGATTTGGCTTTGATGGGATCTAGATCGAGTGGAAGAGTGTGGCGGCCATGACTTCCGCTTTGCCCTTTTTTATCCATTGGAACGGGGCCAAGATATTTCTTGCCAGATTTGTGATTCGCATACCTTCGCGACCTCGTATAGCCCATCTGCAAGAACTTCCTTGTCATATCCATTCCGGCAAAATCCAATTCACGCTCATATTCAAAGAACTTTTCAAGTAGTGCTTTTGCAGACTTTCTTGCCATCTCAGGATTTTTAAATCTCCAAAGCGGAAGGAGCTCCGATTTATAGGGTTCTATAAGAAGAACGCCTTGCTCGCCTTTTCCAACTTGATAAAGCTCAGGATGTTTTTTGAAATTCAGTTTGGAAAAGTCTTGATTGTAATTGAATGCAGATCTTTTCACCTGGGAACTCCTCTTGACGGTGCTTCTCTGAAGGGCGCATGATTTATTCAAATATGTATTTAGCAAAACACATTGGCATTTCAATCCACCGATCACCTCAGGACGTGTATGAATTCGCATCCAATCCTGAGAATTTACCTGAGTGGGCTTCGGGATTAAGTGGTGCCGTGATCACCAAATCCGGTGATTCCTGGGTTTGTGACTCTCCCATGGGGAGAGTGCGTGTTAAATTCGCCGCTCAAAACCCTTTTGGTGTAATGGATCATGATGTCACTCTTTCCTCTGGTGAAATCAATCACAACCCTTTTCGTGTTCTTGCAAACAATGATGGATCCGAAGTCGTTTTTACACTTTATAAGCTTCCAAGAATGAGTGATGAAGACTTTGCTCGTGATGCCACATTGATTAAGAAGGATCTTGAAGCTTTAAAAAACCTATTGGAGCAATAGAGCGATCACACCGAATTCGCGGACTTGTACATATTTTATATGTACAAGAGCGGATGTGTGTGATACAGTAGCAATATGATTTTCATCTGGGATGACTCTAAGAATAAAGCCAATAAGAAAAAACACGGTGTTTCTTTTGAAGAGGCTGAGACTGTATTTTATGACAAGTCCGCAAGGCTTATTTCTGATCCCGATCATTCAGATGACGAAGAGAGATTTATTCTGCTGGGGATGAGTTCTCTTCTTAACTTATTAGTTGTTGTGCACGTTTACAAAGAGAGCGATGAAGCTATACGTATTATTTCTGCGCGAAAGGCGACTAAGCGGGAAGAAAAAAACTATAGGAGGTAATTTATGAAAAAAGAATATGATTTTTCTAAGTCTGTTAAAAATCCTTATGCGAAAAAGTTAAAGGCCAGAACGACGATTCGATTGGATGAAGATGTCATTGAATACTTTCAAAAGCTCGCAAATAAGTCGGGAGTGCCCTATCAGACACTTATAAATCTTTATTTAAAGGACTGTATGAAAACTGGGCGGCAGCCTGATATTAAATGGAAGAAAATTGGATAATCATCCTTCCCAGTATGACAGCGATTAAAGCGCAGTTCCGGGGGGATTTCTCTCACCTGGAAGAGGAATATATTCCTGATCATCTCCTTGGACTTTCGGAAAACGAGAGTCTCTACCCCCGGGGCCTGGCGACCAGTCTTTTTTGGCCTGCTCAATTTCTTCTTTGGAGCTTGAAACAAAATTCCAATAGATGAATCTCTCGCCAATGGGTTTACCACCTAAAATCATAATGTGCGCATCGCCCTTAGACTCAATCACAATATCTTGTCCAACTTGGCCAAGTGCCATGGTGAGTGGTTCAAAATTTCTATCATTGATATTCGCATGCCCCTCGACCAGATAAACAGCCGCTTCTCGCCCATCGCAAGGGATTGTTAAGCGTTGACCATCAGAAAGCTTTCCTTCCAGATAAAAAATATCAGAGTAAGTTTTAACCGGGCTTGTATTTTCAAAGGCCGAGCCCAAGAGAAGTTTAAGTTTCACTCCATTCACTTCAAATTCCGGCAAAGTCTCAGATGGATGATGATCAAAACATGGGTTCATATTTTCAACTTCTCTGGGCATCGCCACCCAGCACTGAATGCCGTGTAACCGACTAGGAATCTCCTTATATTCTTCTGGAGTCCTTTCCGAATGAACAATTCCCCTTCCAGCGGTCATCCAGTTTACTGCTCCAGGTTCTATCACTTGGCTATAACCAAGGCTGTCTCGATGATGAATTTTTCCTTCAAAAAGATAGGTCACTGTAGAGAGGTGAATATGAGGATGAGGCCTCACATCCATTCCACGGCCAAGCTCAAAATCAGTGGGGCCCATATGATCAAAGAAGATAAATGGGCCAACCATTCGTCTTTTTACATAGGGCAAAACCCGACGCACTGTTAGTCCGCCAAGACCTTTTTCACGAGAAGGAATCACTTCGTTAATTTTTTCCATTATTCTTCAGAGCATACTTGGTCTTTGAAAACAGTCCAGCTAAGATCTAAGAAAATCACGGCGGAAGAGAGGGGAGATCAATGAATATTGTTTTATGGGGACTTCAGATCATTATCGCATTCTTTTGTATTTCCGGATCTGTTTGGCGTTTTTTCAATTACGAAGAAGCATCCAAAGATGTCGCATCCATGAAGGCGCTCTCTTATGGGATGTGGAATGCCATTGGTGCTTTTGAGATCATTTGTGCATTGGGTTTGATTCTTCCTGGATTACTAAGATTAAAGCCCTCGTATATGGGTGTTGCTGCCGCAGCCCTTGCAATTGAGATGCTTTTAATATCAGGGCTTCATATCAAGTATTTTGGATTTCAGTTCAAAGCCACCAATCCAGCCGCATGGTCATTTAGTCTTTTTGTTATGGCTGGGATTGTGGCCTATGGGCGCTTAGTTAAGATGTGAGGTCTAATGCTGATTCAATATCAACCTACACCGATTTAATGAAAGGCTTCTAAAAAATGAAAAGAATCATATCTTTAATCTGGCTTCTGACTTTTCTTATCGGCTGTGCGCATTTTAGTAAAAACGAAGGTCTGGATCCAGAGCTTTCGAATTACACTTATCCTCGCGAAGTAAAATATTTTGATATGGAATCACAAGATCAAAAGCTTCGTATGGCTTATATGATCGCTAAGCCTGAAAAGGAAAATGGCCAAACTGTTCTTTTACTTCATGGTAAGAATTTTTCTGCTGCCTACTGGGAGCCAACCATTCAAGTTCTTTTAAAACAGGGGTTCAGCGTCATTGCTCCCGATCAGATCGGATTTGGAAAATCCTCAAAACCGAAAGCCTATCAATTCACATTTCATCAATTGGCTCATAATACCAAATATCTTCTCGACTCATTGAATATTAAAGATGTGCATGTGGTTGGTCACTCTATGGGTGGAATGCTTGCGACCCGATTTGCACTGATGTTTCCAGGGCAGACTAAAAAACTAATTCTCGTAAATCCCATTGGACTTGAGGATTGGAAAACAATGATTCCTTATAAACCCATCGAAGAGATCTATCAAAGTGAGCTTCGCTCATCAGAAGAGAGCATTCGTGAGTATCAAAAAAATGCTTATTTCGATGGGGTCTGGCGTGAAGAGTATGAGCCATTGATCGAGATACTGGCCGGCTGGACAAAGCATCCGGATTACCCGGAAGTGGCCTGGAATGCCGCGCTAACAACCGATATGATTTTTACTCAGCCTGTTCTTTATGAATTTCCACTTCTAAAAGCGAAGACGCTTTTGATCATTGGCACAAGGGATCGAACGGCAGTTGGAAGAGCCTGGGCTTCGGAGAGTGTAAAGCCAAAGCTTGGGAATTATGAGGTTTTAGGAAAGAAGGCCAAAAGAACGATTCCTAAAGCCAGGCTTGTTGAATTTAAAAATATTGGCCATATGCCGCAGATCGAAGTGTTTGATCAATACTCAAAAGCCCTGATAGAGTTCCTCTCCGAATAAGGGGAGGGGCTTTCTATGCGTATTTTATTGATTCTTTGTTCACTGTTTTCAGTGACGGCATTTGCGAACTGGGATTCGGTTGCGGTCTTTCATCGTCCGGAAAAAGTCGTTGTGCTGATTAATGAACATAACTCTTCTTCAAAGAATCGGTTGAAAAACTTCATTTCGCTTTTTGAAAATGGTGGGTCTGTTCGTTTTGAATCGAGTGATCTTGGAATCAAGATCAGCTGTGGTGGAGACACCTTGGCGCATGGGTGCACCTTTCGCTTCACTCCGGGCTCAAATACTGAAATTAGGGAAAAAGGTGTGATTGCCTTTCTTCCATTGAATGAAATGGCAGATTTTAGAAAAGATTTGGAATTAAAAGATTTTGAGATTTCATTTTTAAATTCAAATGGGGATGAGTTTCACTTATGGATTGAAAATGAGATCGTGTTTTTTTCAGGCGCTAAGAAATAAATTTATAAAGGAGAGTTCATGTACAGGCTTTATGGGATTCCGACTCAAAACACGCTTAAGATCGGCTATGTTTTAGATTCTATTGGTGTCGATTATGAGTACCAGCGTATGGATCTAGCAAAAGGCGAGCACAAAACAGATTGGTTTTTGAAAATCAATCCAGTTGGGAAAGTTCCAGCATTGAAACATAATGATTTTTCCGTATTTGAATCCAGTGCCATTTGTCGTTATATCGCAGTAGTTGAGAGCTCTAATCTCTATCCTCAAGATTTAAAGCTTCGAGCGGAAGCTGACCAGTGGATTGATTTTATGGGCCATCACCTGGGACGCTGGCTCTCGACTTTGTTTTTTGAACAGGTTTTAAGAAGAGTTTTGAAGTTTGGCGAGCCGGATGCGGCGAAGTCTGAAGAAGCACATGGATTTATTGTCGAACAGTTGGTGCCAGTTAATGATCACCTTTCTAAAACGGGGTATTTTGTTGGAAACTCCTTGAGCATTGCTGATTTTATTGCTTTTGCTTATATCGAACAGACTGAGGCTTTAAAAATTGATTTGTCCAAGTATCCGAATGTTCAAAAATGGCTTTCAAAGCTGTCTGCTCTTGAGTCGGTTCAAAAGACAAAATCTAAAATCACAATGGGCTGATTGGGTAGGATATTGGATGTCTGAAAGAGTGGTTTCTGAAATTTTCGATAAAGGCACAGCTGAATCTTATGATAAGAAGAATGAGGTTTTTGCGCCGATCTCTGAAAACCTACACTTTTTAATCAAACTCATTCTTAAAGATCTTCCGAAGAGCGCTAAGGTTTTATGTGTGGGCGTGGGAACTGGAATTGAAATTATAAAACTCGCTCAAGAAAATCCAGGTTGGAGCTTCTTAGGAGTAGATCCCTCTAAAGCAATGCTTAACGGTTGTGAAAATCGCATCAAAGAGCACGGATTAAGTGATCGCTGTGAACTGATTCATGGCTACTTGTCCGACACCCAGGCAGGAGAAGAATTCGATGTCGTCTTATGCCTTTTAGTCGCTCATTTTATTAAGGATGAATCTGAGCGGAATAGATTATTTCAAGATGTAGCTAAGCGCTCAAAATCTGGAGCTTACCTTATTCATGCAGAGATCAGTTTTGACATGTCATCTTCTGAATTTCCGGAGATTCTTGAAAAATGGAAAGCAATGCAAAGTCTATCTGGAGCTTCCAAAGAGCATCTAGATAAAACGTTAGAAATGATGAACGAATACTTATTGCTACTGCCACCAGAGAAAACAGAAGAGTTGATGAAGGGCGCCGGTTTTTCGATGCCTGTTTCATTTTTTCAGTCACTTCTAATTCGCGGGTGGTATGCAATCAAAAAATAAATGGAGAGATTATGGAAGTTCAAGAAATTCATCGTGGCCGCTTGATTGATCACATTCAGCTGGTGGTTAAGGATCTCGATGCGAGCAAGAGATTTTATCAGACACTTTGTGACGCTTTAGACATTCCAATGGGTGGTGAGGGAGAAGATTACTTTTGGATTGATGAGCTTTTTATCTCGAGCCAAGAAAGCGTAGCCGCCCAAGGACATCTCACCGGACGCATGCACCTGGCGTTTCAAGCGAAAGATAAAGAGAGTGTTGATCGTTTTTATAAAAGGGCATTGGAAGTGGGGGCAAAAGACAATGGCGCTCCCGGACTTCGTCCTTATCATCCTGGCTATTATGCGGCGTTTGTTTTGGATCCGGATGGCAATAATATCGAAGCTGTTTTTCATGGGCCAGCTAATCGATCTGCAGATTCAGTAAAAATCACATTTTAATAATGAGATCACTTCTTTATTGTTAATCTCACGGGGCAGTGATCTGAACCCATAACGCTTGGACAATGGGCCGCAAGCTTTAAACGATCAGAAGCTTCTTTATTCACTAAAAAATAATCCAAGCGCCAACCCACGTTCTTTTCTCTCACACCTGGTCTATAACTCCACCACGTGTAATGATTTGGTCCAGGTTCAAATTTTCGAAAGCTATCCACCCATTCGAGCTTTCCTAAGAAATGATCCAGCCACGCGCGCTCCTCGGGAAGAAAGCCTGCATTTTTCATATTTGATCTGGGATTTTTTAAATCGATCTCTTTATGAGCAATATTTAAATCCCCACATATAACGACTTCGCGGCCCTCTTTTCTTAAAGCTTGAAGGCGTTTTTCAGCTGCTTTACAGAATTCAAGTTTAAATGGAAGACGCGCATGATCTCTTTGAGAATTGGGGAAATAGCTGTTGATAACTGTGATAGAGCTAAAATCCGCTTCTAGCCACCTTCCTTCACGATCAAACTTAGTGATGCCAAGTCCCACGCGCACATCATCAGGTTCTTTTTTTGAATAGAGCGCAAGACCTGAATATCCAGCTTTCTCCGCAAAAGCCCAAGCCGAGTGATAGCGAGCAGGGTGGTAAAAGGTTTTATCTTTTTTTATCGCTTCATCAGAGATTTTTATTTCCTGAAGACAAACCACATCTGCTTTTTCTTTTTCAAACCACTCACGAAAATTCTTTTTATGAACCGAGCGAAGGCCATTCACATTCCAAGAGATCAATTTCATGGACTCAGTATAAATCGAGAAGCGATCTGAGTAAACTCCTTCGGCTCTGTCAAAAGCCAATCATGACTTCCCCTCTCTGAGACATAGAGCTGAGAGCCAGGAATTTGAGAGTGAAGCTTTTTTCCAAATTCAAGAGGCATGGTGTGATCCTTCTTTCCCCATCCAATCCAAGTTTTTAATCTGATTTCCTTTTTGCCTGCGATTTCATTTTCAGCCGCTGCGGCAATAACCTGAGAAAGGAAGTTTCTAGAATGAAGAAAGAGATTAAAAAACAAATGAAGACTTGCGCGAAGTGAAAATCGGAATTCCAAGAGAGCGTCATAAGCCCTTCCAAAAAATAATCGAAACAAGGATTGGCGCTCAACCCCAGTGGTGTCGACAAGAATCAAACGACTTACCATCTCTGGATAAAGCTGTGAAAAACGCATGGCGATGGCTCCGGAATTGGAATGACCAAGCAAGTGAATGATCTGAAAGCCGTGCTTTCGAAGCGCCTTCTCCAACCAGTGACAATAATCCTCAATGCTGAGTGGACGTTTATAGGAAAAATTAGATCCGCTTCCGGGAAGCTCTGGCACATAAACCTTCAGGCCCAGTTCTTGGAAGAATTCACTAAGACGCTTATAGGTAGCGGCCATGATCAGGGGACTGGGTAATATGACGAGATAATGTCCGGTGTGTCCCATAAGGAGCTAAATACTCCTTTAGAGTAAAAAAAGATATCGACTGCGGTGGTATGGCCACTTTATCCTCAAGACATGTCTTTAAAATTACATGAAGTTCTTCAGTCTCATCACTCGGAGAAGGTATTAAATAGCCATAGTGATATTCTTGGTGATTCATTTTTACTGAAGTACAACGCCCTCTATAGAAGTATTAAGCATCAGGCCGTGAGTATTGGCTGCACTTATAAAGAAGCATCCATTGAGTATGTGCTTATGCCCTTTCAACAGCTTGGAAAAATTGCAGAGACAAAGACCATTCCCTATATTCCAAATGCTCGGCTTATTCAGGACGTCGAAGATAGGAGACACGGAGTTTTGACGATCGATGATATCCATATTCCAGAGAGCTATCATATGCATGAGGCCGCACATCTTGTCGCAGAGAATTTCTTGAATACGAATACTTTTTCTAATCCTCAGGAAAAGATCTTAAAGTCCATGGTGTGTGAAAGCTTCGCCAACACAGTGGATGCCCTATCTTGGATTTCCGTGAAGGAAGATATGCATCACTTCTTTTTATGGCAAAACTGCTATATGCATCCAAGCTCTGAGGAAACGAATGCGATTTCACAAATAGTGAAATCTTTTGGAATGCATTTTACCGCTCTTTTTACTTTGATCTCTTATCTTCATGTGAATTTCTTAAAAGAAGAGGTCCCAGTTCCGCTGATTGAAGATTTGGTCTTGAGATCTGCTCCAGATGTGAAGCTCAATAAAGACCGCCTCGCTGAGTGCGAAGCCGTTCAAAGAGTTACAAACCTAATTGATCCTCAGTTTCGAATGGTGACGACAAAAACTTATTTGAATCTGGAAGGGTTTGACGGCGAAGTCGATGATATTCTCAACTTCGACTTTATGAAGGTCTTTGGTGCAAATCCGATCTTTCAAAAATCGGTGGATGAAATGGTGGATCTTATCTCGAAGCCGATCTAGAGCGCGAGAATCTCTTTGAAGGGCGCTTTTTTCCGCCACGCTGAGGGCCGGATCCACTTCTAGGTTTCCGTGATCCGCCACCACCTCTTCTCGGACCACTGCCGCGCTTTCCTTCAATCAATGCCTTGGCTTTTCCGACACTCATTGCCCTTGCGTTCATTGCAGAATCCGAATGATAAGGTTGATCAGTGATCACTTCGAGAGTTTGTTTGGTGGTGCGCTCAATATTTATAAGATAGGATTTTTCTTCCCCAGTTACGAGGGATATTGCGATCCCTTCAGTCCCGGCACGAGCCGTTCTGCCAATGCGGTGGACATAGGCTTCGGCCAGATTTGGAAGATCAAAATTGATCACATGGGTGATGCCCTCAATATCAATTCCTCGGGATGCAATATCCGTTGCCACAAGGACGCGAACCTTTCCGTCTTCGAAATCCTGAAGAGCCTTTTGTCTTGCATTCTGAGACTTGTTTCCATGAATCGCCACGGCTGAGATTTTATTTTTCGCTAGTTTTTCCACCACGCGATTGGCGAGATATTTCATACTCACAAAAACAAGGGTTTTCTTAAGGTGTTTTCCTTCAAGGAGGTGAACCAAAAGATCTGGCTTTTTCTTTTGATCCACATACATGGCCATCTGGCGGATGCGCTCTACAGTGGTCGACTCGGGGGTCACTTCAACTTTTTTCGGATTGTTTAAAATCTTAGAGGCCAAAACCTGAATTTCTTTGGGCATGGTGGCTGAGAAAAACAGATTGTGTCTTTTGGCCGGCAAAAGAGGAAGGATCTTTTGAATATCCTTCATAAAGCCCATATCCAGCATGCGATCGGCTTCATCGAGAACAAAGATTTCAACCTTATTCAGACGCAGATGCTTTTGTTCAATTAGATCCAAAAGGCGCCCAGGTGTTGCAACCAAAATATCGGCTCCTGATCGCAACGCCTGAACTTGCGGGCCTTGTCCAACGCCACCAAAGACCACAGCCGATCTTTGATGAAGATGCTTTCCATAGGTTTTAAAACTTTCAAAAACCTGGATGGCCAGCTCTCTTGTAGGTGTCAGAACCAATGTGCGTGGGGCTTTGGGCTCTTTTTTGGTCGGATGGGTTTCAAGCTTTTGAAGAATCGGAAGACAAAAGGCTGCTGTCTTTCCAGTGCCAGTTTGTGCAATTCCTAAAACGTCATGGCCTTTAAGAACAAGCGGAATCGTTTGCTCCTGAATGGGAGTGGGTCTTTCGTAACCGACTTCTTTTAAGGATTTTTGAATGGGCTCTAACAGGGGGATATCGATAAATCTCATCATGTGAGAGAAGTGGTAACACGCTCTTTATCAAATTCATATCTTTTCTATAGGAATGAATGCCTGATCAGTATATGGTGGAGTGTCAGTTATGAGATTTGAAAAATTCCCCCTATCCTCTGAAATCAAAGACAATCTTAAGGCGATGGGTTTTTTTAGAACCACGGACATCCAATATAAAACCATTCCAGCTGTCCTGAATGGAGAGGATGTTTTGGCGATCGCTCAAACGGGGACAGGAAAGACGGCTGCTTTTGCAATTCCTATTATCAATCTGATCCATGAGGCGAAGATCAACCGAAAGCTTAAAGGTTTAAGCTGCCTTGTGATGGTTCCTACCCGAGAGCTCGCCAAGCAGATTGGTCAGGTTTTCTCGCAGATTTCCAGAAAAACCAAAGCTACAAGCTTTGCCATTTATGGTGGAGTGGAGCAAGAGGTTCAAATCCAGCAGCTCAAGGGCGGAGTGGATATTCTGATCGCAACACCAGGGCGGATGTTTGATCTTTTATCGCAAGGTTTTATTGATACTCGATTTGTTGAAATTCTGGTTCTGGATGAGGCCGATCATATGCTCGATTTGGGCTTTATTGATGATATTAAAAGAGTGAAGCGGGCATTGGATCATCGGCACCAAACCTTGTTCTTTTCAGCCACCATTAATCCAACAATCAAGAAAATGGCTTACTCGCAGATTCGAAGCAATGCTTTAAGAATCCAGGTTTCACCGGAAAATCTTGTCTCAAAGAATGTCACTCACTCGATCATCCAAGTGCCAATGGATGATAAAAGACATCTTTTGGTGAATTTCTTAAATTCCTATCCAGAATCTAAAACTATTGTTTTTGTACGCACTAAAATCAGAGCCGAGCGGGTTCTTGCTCATTTGACCAAAAACTCAATAGAGGCAGTGAACCTTCACGGTGGGATGCTTCAAGCGGAACGTGAAAAAAGCCTAGATGGATTTCGAAAGTCCTCAAGTGGGGTTTTGATTGCAACGGATGTGAGTGCGAGAGGAATTGATCTTCCAGGTGTCACTCATGTGATCAATTATGATCTCCCAGATGATCCGGAAAACTATGTTCACCGGGTCGGTCGAACGGGACGGGGCTTTGCAAAAGGGGATGCCCTTTCATTTTGTGCTCCGGAAGAAAAAGAAAAATTGAAACAGATTCAGGAATTCATTCAAACTGAAATCAGTCTTCTAGAGGTGGATGAGACTTCTTTTAAAGAAGCTCCGCCTTCTAAAGATTTGGATAGCCTTGATATTCAAGAGATGCTGGCTATGGAAGAAGCTTATTTTGGAGTGGATGGAGAATCGAAAGACAAGAAGTCGAATCGGAAAAAGAAAAAGCGTTGATGTACGAGCTTAGAGACTATCAAAGACAAGCTGTAGAAAACACGATCCAGTATTTTAAAAAGAGAAGAGACCCTGCGGTCATTGTTCTTCCTACTGGGGCGGGTAAGAGTTTGGTGATTGCGGAGCTGGCGCGAATTGCCAGGGGCCGAGTTTTAGTTTTGGCTCATGTGAAAGAGCTCGTTGAGCAAAATCATGAAAAATATGAAAGCTATGATTTAGAGGCAGGGATTTACTCGGCAGGCCTTAATAAAAAGGATGAGGATCATAAAGTCATCTTTGGAAGCATTCAGTCTGTGGCTCGCGCAAATAAAGAGTTTTTTAAAGACTTCACTCTTGTAGTGATTGATGAGTGCCACAGAGTTGGACTTGAGCAAGAAACCCAATATGCCCAAGTGATTAAAGTGTTAAAAGAGCAAAATGAAAACATCTGTATTCTTGGGTTAACAGCCACACCTTATCGATTGGGTCTAGGGTGGATTTTTAATTACGGGGCCGATGGGGAAGAAAAAACCAAAGAGGCTCGTTTTTTTAAGTACTGTGTTTTTGATCTTCCACTTCAGTATATGATCAAGAACAAATACCTCACTAAACCCGTTCGTGTGGATATACCGGTAACGTCCTATGATTTCTCAGAGCTCACGGAAAGTGGGCGGAAATACACGATGAGGGAACTTGAAGAAGTTCTAAAATCACAAAGGCGTTTAACGCCGTTGATTGTGAAAAACATTGTGGATATCACCGAGAAGTATGATCGAAAAGGTGTGATGATTTTTAGTAGCACGGTCAAGCATGCTCAAGAGATCTTAGAGTGTCTTCCAAAAGACCAAGCGCGAATTGTGATTGGTGATACGGATCTGGAAGATCGTGATCTTATTATTAAAGAGTTTAAAGCCAGAAAGATAAAATATCTGGTGAATGTATCTGTGCTTACAACAGGCTTTGATGCACCTCATGTGGACGTGATTGCTCTTCTTCGTCCCACCGACTCCATCAGTCTTTACCAACAAATCATTGGTCGGGGACTTCGGCTTGATCCAGGGAAGAAGGATTGTTTTATCTTGGATTACACCGGCGTGACTCATGATATTTATTCGCCTCAGGTCAGTGATAAAAAGCCAACTCCGGAGTCCGTAGCGGTACCTATTCCTTGTCCAAAATGTGGTTTTGAAAATCAGTTCTGGGGCAAAGTGGATGAAGACGGAAATATCTTAGAGCACTACGGACGCACGTGTAAGGGTGGGATTCAAGATCCAAAAACACTGGAGTATAAACCGTGCGGGTATCGCTTTCGTTTTAAGCTCTGTCCGAATTGCTCTTGTGAGAATGATCTCACTGCAAGGAATTGTTCGAAGTGTGGAGAAGTGCTTGTGGATGCGGATACAAAGTTAAAGCAAGCCCGTCTTTCTAAGAATGCCCATGTTCTAAAGCCAGACACCATTGAGTTTCAGGCCAGACACGATAAAAAAGGCAGCACCTTCTTAGAGGTGAAGTACTATGATTACGATGCCAAGTATGTTTCTGAAATTCACTATCTCGACAATGAAACCAGTCTTAAGAAATTCAATATTAATTTTTTAAGATCTCACATGAGACGTCCAGAGTTTCATCTGCCGATTGAAACCGTCGAAGATGTTTTGAAATGCCAAAGATTCTTTCGCATGCCTTCTTTTGTGATCGCAAGAAAACAGGGAAAATTCTGGCGCATCACGGAGAAGATCTTTGCCGAAGAGCTTTAAGGATTAATTCTTTAAGCCGTGTGCACGTCGTTTAGCTTTGATCAACTCGCTGTGATCGGCTCCCGATAGGATTCCAGTTGTGCTCATCACGCGGTTTTCAGGCATAAGGACCACATTCGCTCCAGCTAGATTTTCCATCACTGCAACTATGGCTAAGTAGTCACCATCTGATTTATTAAGGACTCTCGCGACTGAATTGGATTCATCAAGTGAGTTGAAAAGATAAGACTGAAGAAGAAAGTTCCAAGACGTGAGATTCCAAATGGAAGATTTTTCCCCTTGAGAGGATCTTAGGAACTCGTCTTGAATCAAAGAAAGATTCTCCATAAGGAGAAGTCGTCCCATGGATCTCATAAAAGGCTCTAGCTCTGAGATAAATTGGTTTTGTTCGCGAATGGAAAGCCCTAACTCAGACTCACGCGCTAAAAGTGTTTGAGCTCGGGACTCTAGGATTTCTAAACCAGCTCGAATGGATTCTTTAAAAGAGGCATCCTGAATCAATGCTTCGCTGAGTTCGAAGGGAGAGGGGGTCATTAAAACCGCATCGACCGCTTCAATGGATGCGAGATCAAGAGATCTGGTATTGTAGCTCAATTCCTGAAACTCTTCTTGTCTTTGAACAGGGCGTTTAAAATCCTCTTTGCCGCCATTTCCAATCCATTTGGAAGCTTTATAGATCCCTAAAAGATTATCGCTATCCGCTGAAACAACCACAAAAAGCTGATCGCGCGAAAGTCCGTTTGTTTTCATGTACTCGGAAACGGAATAAGAAACAAAAATCGCATGGCCTTTATGGATCAAATCAAAGCCACCATTTAAAATCAAAATATGCTTTCCACTTTGCGCGGCATTTTCAATCCGTGACTTGAGATCGACAATGTCATTGACGATCTTTTTATGAGTCGTCTGGGATTGATTAGGAATCACCATACCGTATTTATCGAATTTTAAGCCGGGATTGAGATCAATCAGAGCCTGATCAGCGTCCTTTATGGCTTCTTCTTCGGTGATGGGCGTGTCTCTTAAGAGGAGTTCGCAGATCTCGCCAGTCCCTAAGGGGAGTGAAAAAGCAAAGTTCATCCATAGCACCAATGGCAAGAAGAATGCGGATCTAATCATGAGTTGGGGAGCTCCTTTGATGGGGCTGATTTATATTGAATAAAGAAAAATTTAGCAATGAAGATGCCATCTCAATCGAGCTGAGAGGTGAAATTGGTGGGCAGAGGATGAAAAGTTTACGAGGTTGATTGGAATTTGAGCGGGCTTGGGCCTCAAGAGCCATCATCGAATAAGTGTCTTAGATCCTTCAGCGTTTTGATGTCTTTCCTGGAGATATGTCCTTCTGCCTCAATCTGATTGAGATAGACGTAATCTTTCATTGTTTTAAATGCCTTACCCCATCCTTGAATGATGCGAGTGAAAGGTCTGTGCTTCCAGAATTTCTTTTCACCCTTTGATTCGATTTGGTCTCTCTCATTCGCACTCTGATCGCTCTTTATTTGCCTGTTAGTGATTCCACTAGTGATTCTTTGATTTATACTCTTGTTGGCAATTTTTGCGATACTTGATGTAAGCTCTCTTATAAACTTCGCCCATAGCTTTAGCTTTGTAAGACGAATAAGCAGATGGAGATGATTTCCCACATTGGCGTATTTATAGATCTTAATACCATACTTCTTGGCACATCTATAAATCTCCTTATGAACTTTCCCATAGTTCTTAGGGAGCCTAAGAGTTGAAAAATTAGCACGTAAACACAAATGAAGTGGAAGGGCGGTTGAAAGAGGTCTTTTTGTATTTGGATGGCTCTTTAAAAGGCTTCCTCCGAATTCAGCATTGGGTTTAAAAAAATCCTTTGAGTCGAAAGAGAGCTGCTTTGGCTTTTTGGGATTTACTGGATGTTTCATCTTTCGGCTCCTAATTTGTGCAGTTTTTTAGATCTTTAATCTACACTAACTTTCCAAGCTCTTTTCCCTAAGACTTTCCTTTTCGTCTCGATCAGTCATCCAGACTGCTCCCAGAGAAAGCATCGAGTCCAAATTTCCTCCTGATTTAAAGCGACTATTTCATCAATAAACTTAAAAGTCAAACCCCTTCGCTACTATCTTTTAGAAACCGAGTTCAATATAAAAGGTCCCGCAACTTTACTTTTTGGAACTCTTAGTAAATTTTTAAATTAGTAATCGGACTTCTCTGTCAAATCGAATATCTCACGTTAAAAGTACGGCGTACCTAAGTGGAGAAGATGTAAGCCTAAGGATTTCAACACTTAGGTGCAGGCAACTTGTCCC
>CAZWVK010000031.1:0-24004 GCA_964636785.1 uncultured Pseudobdellovibrionaceae bacterium
TATCAATTGATTACTCTAAAAAAATTATTTCAATGATAAACCGATGGGCCGAATTGACCTGGCCCCCATTTACCAATCCAACCAATATGGTATGGTTTTTGGGGAGACGGTCAGGGAGACGGTCAGTATCTGGAGAATGTTGACAGTCAAGCCGATGGCTATATGAGTGTTGTCGCTGATGTGGATAGGGATGGTCGCCCGGACTTAGTTCTTAGAAATGCTGATCCCGGGGCGAGCGATCATAGTTTTGCGGCAGTAGAAATTTTTAAGAATGTTCATTCATCTAAAAACTCTGTATGGATTTCTCTGAAAGGTGTGAAGTCAAATCCCGTTGGGGCTGGTGCAAAACTTTATGCAACGATCAAGGGCAAGACCCATATGAGAGAAGTCATTGTAAATAACAGCGCCATGCAAGGTGAGGTTGGAGCTCATTTCGGTCTTGGTTCTCAGAAAAGAATCGACAAGCTTCAAATCCACTGGCCTTCGGGTTTGAAAAGCACCTATGAAAAGGTCGAAGCTGGACGTCACATTTTCGAAGAAACTTTTAAGTCTATGGCCTCGAAGTAAGTCGTACCGCGACTTTTCGACTTTCTAAGAGTTTGGGTTTTAAGGGTGTGATGCTAAATTCAGAATATGGATTTGAAGTCTCAAATTCTGGTTCTCCTCACGAAACTCTATTCTCGAAATATAGACTCAAAACCGGAGGTGGTGATGTATCAGTGCAAGTCAAAAGACTGTGACTTGATCATGGAAGCCATTCGAAGACTTCGGATTCATCACCGTGAATTTGATGAGCTGGTTGCGGGTGTCCCCCATGAATCAGAGCCAGTCTTTGCCCGTGTCGGACACACGCTCTAACTTATAGAAGTTTTAATTTTGGAAATGGGAAGTTGAAACTCACAGGGAGAATCTGCTTTACATTCAAGCTTCATCGATGAGAGAGGAGCATTTAAGACTTTTGCAATAAATCTTTTTTCAAGATGACAGGGTAAGTGAGCTCGTGACCCGGAAGCTTGAGTGATCGCTTCAATTGGGCAATGACACTGACGAAGAAGAACCTCATCTCCTTTCTTATTTATGTGTGCATCCGGCAAAAATCCTTCGTCTTCAAGAACTTCCTTTAAGACTTCTACGCGGGCATCCATATCGTCTCGACCTTTTTCTTCAATTCGCTCTTTCACAAGCTCAAGACGCTTTTGCCAGTAATTCTCAAAAAACTGCTCTAAAAGATCCTCATGACCTTCTCTGGTTAAATAACCAATAAGCTCATTTAGAATTTCAGCTTCTTTTGTAGGAAATAAGGAATTCGATTTAGAGGTTAAGCGAAAGATCAAAGTTGGTCGCCCACGTTCGGCCGGACGATATTCACGTTGCAGAAGTCCTCTGCGCTCCATCGCTAATAAATGTTTGCGAATTGCAGTTTTTGCTCCGCCGATTTGATGTGACACCTCATCGACCGAAAGCGCCTCGCGCTCGTTGAGCAAATCAAGAATTTCCGCCTGAGCTTTTGAGAGGAGCTTCATCTTAAATAAAGCTTAACGCATTTTCATCTGGAGAGGAATTAAAACACTGATTTGAGATTAAAATATTCTTCCGAATCCGTTGGATCTACACTCTGTGGATAAAAAGGAGTTCAGTTATGAATGCAGAGCCTCATTTGCCTCCCATATTGCTTGAACGTCAAAAGATCCATGTTTTTGAACCTTTTGCAGCTTTTCTAGATGCCACGGAGGCTGAAAAAAGATTTCAGATCAGTCTGCTCGATGTCGTGCGTTTTGCAGGACATGCCTGCCCCTCAATGATTGGTGCATTTCTAATAACCAAAAGAGCCGTCGAGGAGCTGTTTCCAGAAACCAGGGTCTGTGTGAGAGGAGATGTGAAGGTTGACCTTCCTAATCCTGCCACACTCGGTGCCACAGGTCCGATGGCCAATGTGATCAGCTATATAACTGGCGCCTGGAGCGATACAGGATTTGGCGGTCTCCGTGAGCAATTCAAGCGGCGAGGTCTCCTTGAGTTCGAGGTCGATGAGGTCCCGCTTGGTGGATTTCGATTTACGCGCCTTTCCTCCGGAAAGTCCGTCATTATCTATTATGATGCCAACCGAGCTCCGGTTGAAATCAACCCCCATGATAGTTTTCAGCTTCAGTGGCGTAAGAAGATTCGTGGTTGCATTGAAAATCCTCAAAGCGTTGTTTGGACGGAAGCGGGTAAAAGTGCTACGCTCAGCACATGGAGCTCAGGGACCAGATTTTAGAACGTCTTCGAGGTGATAAGAATGCTGAAGTTGAGGATTTGATCTCGGAAGTCAAATCTCTAGAGTTAAAGTGTTCCATTTACTCAACCATTTTAAAAGAAGTGTATTGGCTGGATCGAAGTGCAACGCGAGTTGTTCACTTTGGCGCTCGAGGAATTCAATTGGCGCTTGAGGAAGCAAAAAACTTGAGCTCCAAAGACCCTGATCTCGCATTGAGTCTCAAGGGGTGGGCCAAAGTTATGGCCTATGATGTTGGAGCGAACACTTGGCCAGGATGGGGCGATCAGGAAGTGCGCATTTCTGAAGATGAAATGAAGTTCGGGCTTGAGATGGCGAAACTAAATCTTGGCTTAACCACAGAACTTAAACGCTCGAATGATCGTCTTTCATTAGCGCACTGGCTACTGGGAGCTCATCTCCTGGCTCAATCAAAAAATGAATTGGCCTGCGGCGCATTTGAAGTTGCGAAAGAAATCTCGCTATCCACTGGCGAAAAGATCTATGTTCTTCTGTATGATGGATATATTGCGCTGACAGATCTGCTTGAGGGAAAGCCAAGTGCGCTCACTCGATTCCAAAGATGTTTAAGAGCATTGGAAGATCTTAAGAGCTCAGAAGCCTCATCCTATATATCGCAATTACAGACTGCGCTTTCGGCCTTTGCTAAAATATGATAAAAAAGCCAAAAATTAATCACTGATTTTTAAGTTTTAGATCAGACTCTCGAATTACCTTTTTATAAGCAAAATCAATTAATCACCTGGAGGTAATGAGTGAGAGCATCAGATGTTTCATCAACGGTTTCAGAGACAATGGATCAATTCGGAACTCGTCGGGGCAAAGAAGGCGAGTGGACAAAGATGATTGAGCACCAAACAGAGAAGATCCCTTCTGTTGCATTTCTTGTCGCAGGGATGAGTGCAGTGGGACTTTCTTTGGGATTGAAAGCCATGGGGTTTGGCAAAACGGCAAACTTTGTCGGTCTGTGGACGCCAACATTTCTACTCCTCGGTCTCTACAATAAGATTGTAAAGGTAGAGGGTTCAGAAAGACAGCTGCATTAATTTCCAAATTGCGGCGCTTCTTGAGCTCTGTCCCAAAGGGGCGCCCAATATCTTGTCTAGTTTTTTAGACACTCTCTTAATACTTTCAATCCGCCATTCAAACCACGCTCTGCTACTTATCCTCAAATGACTTCTTCAGAACTAATAATCAGAATCGGGAGAAATGGAAAAATGAGCTTAAACCCAAAGGTGGTTATCGCGAGCCATAGGCTTCCAATCAAAATTGCAAATGGAGAGATCATTTCGAGTGATGGTGGGCTTGTCACAACTCTAAATGATGCCGGAATCGCAGACGAATCCCTATGGCTGGGCTACCTTGGTGATGCAAAAGAAATCGAGTACTTTGGGGACATAGGTGAAAACTACTTGCCCATTCAAATGGACACTGAAACTCACAATCATTTCTACAATGGATTTTGCAATCAGGTTCTATGGCCCGGTCTCCATAGTCGATGTGATCTGATCGACTCCGAAGATCGATTCTGGGAAGCTTATCAAAAAGTGAATGAACTTTATTGTCAAAACATTATCGAACAAAGTGATGCGAATACTCCTGTTTGGATTCATGACTATCATTTGATGCTACTGCCTAAAATGTTAAAGCGGATTCAGCCTCAGAGAAGGATCGGATTTTTTCTGCACATACCATGGCCAAATTTCAAGATTGCAACACAGATTCCTCATTTGGCTGAGCTTGCAGAAGGGATCTTCAAGAGCGACGGAATCTGCTTTCAAATTCCAAATTATAAGCGAAATTTTGAGCAGTTTGTGCAAGAAGCTGTTTCAAGTCTGAGTACGTTTGAAAAAACAAATCTTCGAAAAAAGCTTCATTGCACTCCGGTTGGAATCGACTGCCAGAAATTCTCAGTTCAAATGGATCATTCAGAAAGAACGAATTTCACCAAATACCAAAGAATTGTGGGGGTTGACCGATTTGATTACTCCAAAGGAATTGATTTTAAACTTCTCTCTTTTCATGATTTCCTTGAACTCAATCCACACCTTCTGGGGAAAATTTCACTCCATCAGCTCTTGATTCCGACACGCGAGGATATTGCCGCTTATCAGGAGTATAAAGAAGAGGTTCTCCAGCTAACGAGATATATCAATAAGAAATTTCAGCAGCCTGGCTGGCAGCCTATTGAGCTCAAAATAGGCTTTATGTCTAAAGATGAACTTCAAAGCTTCTATCGACAAGGTGACGTTTGCTTTATCACTAGTCCCGCCGATGGAATGAATCTGGTGTCTATGGAATACCTCTCCGCTCAAGATCCCAATGACCCAGGAGTTCTATTGCTCAGTGATAAGACGGGTGCAGCACACTTTCTGTCTCATTCCCTTCAATTCGAGGGAGGTGATCTTGAAGGAGCCGTGCGAGGACTTTTTGCAGCATTCCGTATGCCTATGACTGAACGTCAGGCGCGCTGGGAGGCCGATATGGAATGGATACGTTCGAATTCAGCAAGAAAATACTCTCTGAAGAATCTTGAAATTCTGGGAGTGAAAGTGCCGGATCGTATGGATTCGGCTGAGCCGTCTCAGGAACAGTTTAATTCGGCCATTTAAAAAGGGGGATTTGCTTGTCACAGCATGAAAATATCGCGACACGAATTCCAGAATCGATCGATGCCGGCCAGGCCATGTCTTTTATCGATGAGCTAGATGATAATGTTGAGTTGTCTACGCCCATTGGCACATTCTTGGGCCGTGACGGAGTACAGCGCTTTTATGATATTCTAGAAGAATATCTTCCCAATGCGACAGTTCACATCGAGTCCATGGAGAGAAATGGTGATGAAATCCGCTTCTTTTGGAGAGCAGAATCAGCGACAGCATCTGTTCGAAGAGGTGAGTTCATCACGCATCTTTTGGACTCTAAAGTCGAAGAGCTTAAAATACGTTGTGAGATCTATCCAGAAGTGATGAATCAGGGCTAATAGGAATTTTTCGCTTAGGGATAATATCTTCAATAACAAATCCACTCTTTGGAGCCGGTGGGAACGCTTTAAAATCAATAGATAAGTTTTGAGGTGGAACGGAATAGTTCAGGGAATTTATTAAAAGGCTTAAGGCCTTATTCATAATGGAAACTGTGATGCCTTCGCCTGGACAGCGATGTGTTCTTGAAGCGTCACCTCCGCCCTGTGGAATGAACTGATATTGTCCAGGCGGGTGGATTAAAAATCGCTCCGGTCGAAAGAGTTCCGGTTTATCCCAAATCGTTGAATCATGATGAAGACCATAAACATCGATCAAGGCCGTGGTGTCTTTTTTGAACAGGTGACCTTTCCATTCAAAATCCTTTCGCACCCTAGCCGCTAGGAATGGAACGAAAGGGTAGAATCTTCTCACTTCGTTTGAAAATGGAGCGCTCCATTCTTCACCATCCTCTTCCAGCTTTTCGATCCATTCTGGATGGCGATGGAGTGAAAGCGCACAAAATGTAATAAATGGCGCAACCGCCACCACAGGTCGAATACAATTGATCAGATCCACGCTGGCCGTATGAGGATCAAAGTCGGATCCATCGGCATGTTTTGCAAAAGCAAATTCATAGGTCGCACTTCCTTGCTGCGCGGAACTTCTTCCTTCGCGAAGATCGATGATGAGTTCACAAACTCTGGCTTCAAGGCGTTTTCGGGCTAAGCGTCCCTTGATATGCTTCACTCCAAAGTATGCAGGCCCTTCTAATGTGGACCATAAATCTGTGGCAAAGGTCTTCCATTCGTTTTGTCCCAATGGAAGCTCCGTCCATTCACAAGCCGTTTCACAAAGAAGTTCAATCATTTCCGAAATAAGACGAATCTGTCCTCGCGCGCGCCAAATCTCAAGGCGGTCCGTCCAGCGGTCTTCAAAAATCTGAGAGACTTTTTCTTGTCCCTCATTAGACATAAGAGACATGAAGAACTTTTTTCGATGCTGATGTTCTACCCCATCTTGAACATGGATCCCGCCTTCTCCAAATAAGGTCCCTTTAATCCATCCAGGAAGAGCGTTGACTCTTGAGAAGTGCTCAGAGTTATAAAACAACTCTACGGCCTCAACTCCTTTCATCAAAGTGAGTGGCATAAAGGCTAACCTAATATCCTTCACATTCTTTCCAGAATCGCGAAACTCATTTGAAATAAAGGTATATGGGTTATTAAGAAGTGATTTGATTTTCATTGGAAAGTTCTTTCATCGCGACTTGTCTGCGTTCATCAATGGCAAGTACGCCCACCGAGAAATGAAAGGAGTCTGTAATGGCCCTTGCGCAGTGCCAATAACCGGAAGGGATATAGAGCCAGTCTCCAGCCTTTAAGTGGCATCGTAGTTCTGGCCCTTTGAAATACCGGCTTAAATCGGTGACAATTCCCTTGTTTAAATCCAGCGAAGGGGGGTTCTCCGTGTTTTCATAAAGATAGAACTCCTTCTCACCAAAACACTGAACAACAAAGACCTCCTCCAGATCATAATGCCAGCCAAATCCTTGCTCTCCCTTAGGGGTGCAATAAATTTGAATATCAATGGGCCTTTTAAACAAATGAAAGAAATCATCCGCAATCATTTCAAGAACGGGATGTGCAACTTCCCCATGACGAATAAGCAAAGTATGTCCTTGATGATATTTTCTTAATACGGTTTCAAGATTCAATCGACCTGTATTGAGAGAAGGATCATTTAGCATTTTGCCATTCTTAGGAAGCCAGCAGTCATCATGACCTGAGCTCAAAATCTCTTCTATGAGCTTCCAGTTTAAAACTTTGCTCAAGGATTCTGCCTTGTAGGGAGCCGAGCATGGAGATTTAAAAAGAGATTGCTCACTGAAAGTTTTGAAAGATTCCGGATAAAGCATGGATTCAAGAATTTTCATCCGCTCGAACCTATCAGTTGTGGAATTCAGAGAAAAGAGGGTAGCCGTGGAAAACTTATGAAGTTTTTAAGACAATTCTATAAAGTTTTAGCGCCTAAAACCCTCTATAATCGTCCTTGGACTTACGACTCTAGCTCATGGGGGTATTCATGTCATCGATTCACCCAAGTCTTTGGGAAAAGACATCTAAAAAAAGAAATTTCGAGGACCTTAATAAGGATATTGAAGTTGATGTCGCAATTGTAGGAGGCGGAATCACCGGAATCACTCTGGCAGATCTTCTTCAGAAAACCGGGCTTAGTGTTTGTCTACTTGAGCGCAACGAATTGATGTCGGGAACAAGCGGACAAACTTCAGCTCACCTCAGTACGTTTTGGGATATGGGATATTCTACAGTTAAAACCAATCACGGCTTAAAGGCTGCTCAGAGTTTGGCAGATGCGCTTAAAAAGTCCGTTCAACACATCTCGACGCGCTCTAAAAAGGTTTGGGATAAAATCGAATTTAAATTTGTACCTGGATATTTTTATCGCGACACCACTCCGGAGGAATCCGACTCTGGGATGTCTATTCATGATGAATGGGAGCTCTGTAAAAAGCTTGGCTTTGAAACGCGCTCTATGCCGAAAAATATTCTTCCTCTGGAAATCAAAGAGGGGTTTCTTATTGAAGGGCAGGCCGAATTTCATCCGATGCGATACCTTCAGTATCTGGTTGATGGTCTTGATCAAAAACAAGTTCAGATCTTTGAGCACTCACCGGTTATGGAATTTTCGCAGGACGAACTCATCACTCCAAGTGCGAAGGTTCGGGCAAAAGCCATTGTCCATGCGACCCATACACCAATGGGAGTGGATCTGGTGCAAACCGCACTGTCGCCCTATCGCTCTTATGTGGTCGCCGGGCCTTCCGATGCTGAGATTCCAGAGGGCTTGTTTTGGGACACAAAGGACCCCTATCACTATATTCGAAAATCCCGAGTCGATGGTCAGGAACTCTTAATTATTGGTGGGGGAGATCAACGAACTGGAAATGACTCTGAAGTTGATGGACTTCAGCGTGTCGAGGAGTATGCTCGACGTCATTTTTTAGTGAACGACGTTCTTTACCGCTGGTCTTCACAGGTGTATGAGCCTGCTGATGGCTTGCCTTATATTGGAAAAGATCTTGGTCGTGACCATTCTTATATAGCTACAGGCTTTTCAGGAGATGGTCTGACTATGGGGACGGCAAGTGCCTTGATTCTCTCGGATCTCATCACAAAGGGATATCATGTGTGGGAGGATGTCTTCTCGCCACGGCGAAATTTTTCCTTTAACAAAGACTTTTTTAAACACAATGCTGAGGTGACGAAACATCTCATTAAAGACCGCTTTGCAATGGATGATACACCCATTGAAAAATTGGCTCCCGGAGAAGGGTGTGTCCATGCTTCGTTAGCAGCGCCCAAAGCCTACTATAGAGACTATGATGGTAGACTTACTGAAATGAGTGCAGTCTGTCCTCATATGAAATGTGTTGTTCACTGGAATGATGTGCAGAAGACCTTTGATTGTCCTTGTCACGGCTCTCGCTTTGATACCAAAGGGGAGGTCATTGAGGGCCCCGCTCTGCATGGATTGAAATAGAGATCATTGGACAAATAAAAAAAATAGGCACCATTTCAATGGTGCCTATTTTGAAAGTTCACTAGTAAGAACTAGCGATCTTGCATGCTGCGGTCGGAATCGATGTCTGTGTCGGAACCACTGCGACGTCCAGTTTGATTTTGCTTTTGGCTTTGGTTTGATTGTTGTTTTTGATCTTCATCCATTGAGCCAAATCCGCGCTTTCCTGGTCCTTGAGACTGATTCTGATTTTGATTATTTTGAGCCATAACTCCTCCTTATTTTGATTATTGGCTATACTCAAAAGTTAGCTCAAATGGAGAGTTTAGCTTGAAAAAACAGTTATAAACTTGTGTGGAATTTAAAATGCACAGGTTCCATCGACGTTAGTTTCTAAAGACACAGTTACGGTTCTCATAAATCATCGGTAGATTGTACCCTGCATTTTTAAAAAGAAAGGCAAAGCTAACGTCATAATTTATTCGTTCGGAATCTTTCCAAGTCACTTTTTTTGCACTGATCTCAAAACTAAAGTTTTGCACTTCAAGATTTCCAATGCGAGATGGAGTTGGTTTTACGCACTTCCATCCGAATTCACTCTGCTGACACTGCGACTTATCAAAAAAGATCGTGTGTGCGTCTCCAAGACGCACAAATATTTCTAACCATGCGCCCAGCGTTTCTAGATCCTTCTTTGTAATTAGCCCATTATAAATCGGCATGTAATCGGTGCCGTTGTGATGTTTCACCTGGAGCTCAAACGCATCTTCTAATTCAAGCAAGGTGTAAGAAGTGCTGAGTGGTGCAGTTGCACAAACCATCCGCGTTTTTGGTGTCCCAGCGACCGCATAAGAGAAGGTAAAGAAGGCCAAAAGAAATACGAAGGAATTCATTTTCACTCCTTAACGATGAGATCAAATTTTCCAAATGCCACGTTCAGTCCTTAAGTGGCCGGGTGCAAGCTGGAGTTGCAAGCAGTCCAGAACTTGTAATTTTTACTATGGATAAACAGATTTTGTTTGTTAGGCCGGGCATCTTTTGGTAGACCAAGTCTTATGGATTCCCTTGATACTCTTGCATTCGGCGCACTTTTAGTAGCTGCTTTTGCCACATGTGTATGGCTTTTAGCACGAATCCAAAAAGAAAATCAGAGGTGTCAAAAGACGGAAGAGCGACTTCAGGACGCCTTGCGCCTCAATGAGCTTAAGACCTTGTTTTTCGCCAATATGAGCCACGAAATCAGAGCGCCGCTTGGATCCATTCATGGCTTTGCCAAACTCTTAGAAACTGAACCTGTCAGCGATGAAGAAAGAAAGAGATTTGCTGGAATTATTCAGAGCGCAGCAACAAATCTGGCAAATATCGTAAACGACATCCTAGATTTATCAAAAATCGAATCTGGTCGCCTCAAAATTGATAAAAAGAATCTCAATCTCAAAGACCTGCTTGATGAGATCCGGGGACTTCTTGAAATCAAAGCTAAAGAAAAGAACATTCAACTGGTATTTCATCTTGATGAACAACTTCCAGAGCGAATCTTTTGTGATCCATTGCGACTGAAGCAAATCCTCCTTAACCTCTTAGGTAACGCCATTAAATTCACTCACAAAGGGCGTGTCAGCCTTGAGGCTCAGGCCCAAGGTGAGCGTTTGATTTTTGAGATTCGGGATACCGGCGTGGGAATTCCATTTCATCTCAGTAAGCAGATTTTTGAGCCCTTCGAGCAAGGCAAGCGCGACGCCGCTGAGCAATATGGTGGAACAGGGCTTGGCCTCCCTCTTTCAAAACAGCTCGTTGAATTACTGGGAGGTGAGTTGTCGCTGGTTTCCTCGCTTCCAGGAAAAGGAACCTATTTTAAGTTTCAAATTGATTATGAGCGCCCCATTGAGATTCCTCAGACTATGGCGCAGCTATAGAATCCTTATCCGGACTTCTTATTCTCGAGTATGGAGTAAAGTTCAGCCTTCAAGTCAGGATGAGTTTTTGAAGATTTAAAGATGATATGTTCTGCCGCTGTTTTCTTATTTTGATGAATCAGAATTTTAACCACTTCACGATATATTTCCGGACTGGCTTTCCCATCATCAATGGCCCGTTTTCCACGCTCCAATACTTCAAGCGGCTCTCTCGTCTTATGCACAATTTCAAAATCCAATTGCAGAAATTCTGCGCTATCACGTTTATCCATTGGAAACATCATTAAAAACTTTTCGGCCTCGTCGATCTGTTGAGCTTCAAGAAGAATTCGTACCACTTTACTGATATAGCCAGTATCACGTTGAGCAACGGACACCCCTTTTTTGAAGAATTCAATGGCGTTTGCAGTATCCTTTCCATTCATACAAAATCGTCCAGCGGAATAAAGAGCGGCCGAAACAATTCGAATCAACTCATTATTGCGTCGATCAAGGGCTTTGAAGAGATCATAATATTTTTCAATATCCTTATAATTATAAGTGTAAATGGCGAGTAGAAACATTTTGGCAAGTGTGCCTGGAGAGATAGGGTAGTTCTCCCCAATGATTTTGATGACCTCATAAGCGTCTTCATGCATCTTCTTTTCAAAAAGAATGTCGAATTCGCCTTGTAGACATTTATAATGAAGATTAACGAATTTGCGTCCACTTCGATAGCTCTCAAGAGCCATGTCTGTATTCTTTAGCTTCGTTTGACAGAAACCAATGTAATAATAGGCCAATGATGGTTTAGGATCTAAATCCTTGGCTTTGTTGAAAATCTCTAGCGCACCTGCAAAGTCTCCTTTGACCAGGGACTCTTTGCCACTTTGAATGGCTAATGCATATTCTGATGGATTTAATTTCTTGTCGATCACTTTTGCGATCGTATCGTGAAGCTGTTTGGGGGTGAACGGCTTGAGCAAGTAGGCATCCACTTCTTCTTCCGCAGCTTCTGCCACGGCTGTGGTGTCTGAATTTGAAGTGACTAAAATAAAAATTCGCTGGGTTGGATTCGGAAAATACGCAACTTGCTTTTCTGAAAGCTCCAATCCATAACCACCATTCAACTGGTATTCAGAAACAACAATATCAGGACCATTTTTTTCAATGAAATTGAGAGCTTTTCTAAAATCAGGCTCTTTTAAGATATTCTCTGACTTACATCCATTTGCGACGAGTGTTTGCACAATGATAGAAGCAAAGGCTGTAGATGGTTCAACAATTAAGACCTTCTTATTGGCCATCATTTGTTTGATTTTGTTTTCAGTAACAGACATTTTGGGCACCTATATGAATTGCGATCAAGTTATCTTGATTATTTTCCCAGCAAATCGGGTAAATGAGTATTTTTCTTTAGATAATTCAGGACTTCCGGGGAGGTCCAGATTAGCAATGATTTTGAATCAAAAATAATTTACTCTCATCGCCTATGATTCACGTTTCAGGAATTTCTAAACATTTTGGTAACCGGGTTTTGTACCGTGATGGCTCTTTTCAGATCAATGCGGGTGAAAAAGTGGGCCTTGTGGGTCCCAACGGATCCGGTAAGACGACTATTTTCAGAATTTTAGCTGGGGAAGAGAGGGTCGATGAGGGCCAGGTGTCAAAACCTGAGCGTTTAAAGATCGGCTATTTCTCCCAGAATTTGGAAGAAATGAGTGGGAGGTCCGCCTTAGAAGAGGTCCAACTCGCGTCCCCGCGTGTGCGCGAAGTCCAGTCTCAGCTTCGAGAATTGGAAAGCCGCCTCTCCGAGCCACTTGAAGACGATGAAATGGCTAAAGTTCTTGAAACCTATGGTGAACTTCAGGCGGAATTTGAGGGGCTTGGTGGATATGATCTGGAGTCTCGCGCTGCTGAAATATTAACCGGACTTGGAATTGGTCCTCAAGACTACATCCTTCCAGTCGAGAGCTTTAGTGGTGGTTGGAAGATGCGAATCGCTCTCGCCAAAATCCTATTGATCAATCCCGATCTTCTACTGATGGATGAGCCAACCAACCATCTAGATATTGAGTCCATTGTTTGGCTTGAGGGATGGCTTAAAAATTTCAGCGGGGCTCTTTTAATGACCAGCCATGATCGCGAGTTTATGAATCGACTGGTCGGAAGAATCATTGAGGTTTCGGGACAGCGGATTCATCTCTACGGTGGCAACTATGATTTCTATGAAAGGGAGCGCGAAATCCGTAAGCAACAGCTTATTGCTTCAGCAAAACGTCAAGAAGATATGCTCGCAAAGGAAAAGGAGTTCATTGCACGCTTTGCCGCCAGGGCCTCTCATGCAGCCCAAGTGCAGTCGCGGATTAAAAAAATAGACAAAATCGATATTATTGAAGTTCCTCAAGATGAAAAAGCCATGCAGTTTGAATGGCCGGAGACACCAAGGGGTGGGGATGAAGTTTTGGTCTTAGATGGCCTCAGCAAAATCTGGTCGACCCCAGGTCGTGATGATAAACTGGTCTTCAAAGATGCGACAGCTTTAGTGAAACGACTTGATCGCGTTGCACTCGTCGGAGTGAATGGAGCGGGGAAGTCGACTCTTTTAAAGATCATCACTGGAAAAACAGAGCCCACCTCAGGCAACTATAAAATTGGTCCAAGCATTGAAATGGGCTATTTTGCGCAAAGCTCACTTGATTTACTGGATCCGGAATCCACTGTTCTTGAAGAGGTCCACTCAAAGATTCCACTTCAATCACTGGGTTATGTGAGAAATCTCTTAGGTGCACTTTTATTCTCTGGCGATGAGGTTGAGAAAAAGATCAAACTCCTGTCTGGAGGAGAGAAAAGTCGCGTTGTTTTAGCCACAATTTTAGCCAAACCAGTGAATTTTCTTGTTCTGGATGAACCAACAAACCATTTGGACATCCTGGCCAGAGAAGTTTTGCTTCAAGCTCTTAAGCAGTTTCAAGGAACAGTTCTCATGGTCAGCCACGACCGTTATTTTCTTAAAGCATTAACCAACCGAGTATTTGCGCTTGATAAGCACCGCCTGTTAACATTTGATGGAACCTTTGAAGAGTATCTCGAACGAGAAGGAAGATATGGAAGCAGTTAGTACCGGCGGAGTCATCGATCTCTCATTCTTAAAAAGCCAGGAAATCACGATGAACTTCACAAGTACGGTCGTATTATTCCTGATCTATCTTCTGGCGCGAGGACTTGCGGTCAGAGGTGTCAGTCGGCTTCATATTGAGAATCCAGAACTCAAGCGCAAGTGGTTTGTGTACTCCAAAAATGCCATTGGAGTTATTTTCTTTGTTGCGCTGATTTTGATTTGGGCGAGCAAACTCGAAACCTTTGCACTGTCTCTTGCTGCCGTTGCCGCTGCAATTGCCATTTCATTCAAAGAGTATTTTCTCTGCTTACTTGGCGGAATTTATAAATCAAGCTCACAGCTCTTTAAGGTTGGGGATCGAATTGAGGTTGGGAAGAATCGTGGCGATGTGATTGACCATGATTTCTTCACAACCACCTTACTGGAAATCGGACCAGGTCATCATCTTCATCAATTCACGGGGCGAAGTATTATTCTACCCAATAGCATCTTCCTAACAAACCCATTGGTGAATGAAACAGCCACAACGCCAATGGGTCTTCATAGTTTTGAGTTTCCGGTTTATATCAACGACGATCTTGAACTCATTGAAAAGGAGCTATTGATTGCAGCTCGTGAGGTCTGTGCGACTTATATCGAACAGGCCCGGCAAATTTATCGCAAAGCTGCTCGCTCTCAAGGAATTGAAGAGCCCAATGTCGAGCCAAGAATTGCGACTTATTTTCCAGAAGCACATCGGGTGATTTTTGTGGTGCGCTTTCCCACTCCGGTTAAGAGAAAAGGCAAAGTCGAGCAAGAAATCATCAAGAAATTCCTAAGTTCGGTTCCAAAGGAGAGTTTTGTGTCACGGAGTGACTCGGACTCTTAAAAAAGCCAGCTTCAAAATCAGCTGGCTTTTTCATTTTCATTCTCTAAAGAAGAATTATCGCAAAACTCGACAACCAGCTGGCTGACAGCGGAAGCGAGAAGAGCGTGCACACTCCATAACGGCACGACGTTGTACGCGGCTGGAATCGAATCCACGAGAATCATAAGTTCTTCCCCAGCCGTCTCTTGCGTAGCAGATGTATTGGCGGCGCCCAAAATGAAAGTCATCGTCACCATCTCCAATACCAACTCCGACTTCAACGCTGTCAACGCGAGCTGGTGTCACCAATGCATCAAGAGCGTCCTCGATCACTGTGACGTCTTGAGGTGAGAACACTCTCACGTCAGCAGACGAGATTGCAGGAGCCATAGCAAGTGTTGCGACTGCAAGTAAAAACGATTTAAACATAAATTCCCCTTTCGTTATTTGTTGATCGCCAAGGATTAGAAGTAAAAAAGAGACGTGCCAAACGGGGAATGGCCTTTTTTTAAAAATATTTCGTGTCTTTAGACCGTAATGTGTACTTATTTAAAGAAATCGGCTAATAAACGCCTGTGCAAAAAACAATTCTTCTTCATTCTGTTCTTAAATTGTCAGCCGTTGGACTTTTTACGACGGTCACTTTACTGAGCTGTATCCCTAAGTTGGATAGCATTTTTTATGACGATGAACTTGTGAAAGCCACTGCACTCAATTCACAGTTTGCGAACATACGGCTGCGCGATGAAAAAAGAATTAAACTAGGACTTATTACAGATTCCCACCAGAATTATGAGGATCTAGAAAACGTTGTTGATATTTTGAACTCGAGAACAGACCTCGATGGAGTGATTCATATCGGTGATTTCACCAATGAAGCCATGGCAATAGAGTTCAAATATTTTGTTGATATCATTTCCAGGCTGAACAAACCTTTTTATGTTCTTCCCGGAAATCATGACCTAATTGGAATTGGTGAAAACCTTTATAAAAAGTCCTTTGGCCCTCTCAATCACCTGGTTTCTCTCACAAACTTCCATCTGATCTTTTTTAATAATAACACTCTGGACTCCCAGGTGGATTGGAGTTGGTTTGGAACGGCTTTGAATTCAAAAGGTTCAAAAGCATCGATCGTATTTATGCATATTAATCCTGAAAATGAAGACTACTTTGCAAAGAACCTCAGCGATTGGGTCTTTCAAATTGCTGAAAACGCTTCGACGGGGATATTTCTAAATGGGCACAATCATGTGTTCCAATATTTTCAAAGGGGAAATATTCATATCGCACAGATCTCACGAACGGAGCGTAATAAATACGCAGTTTTAGAAGTGATCCAAAGGGCGAACAATAGCTTTGAAGCGAATCTTGAGTTTTGCATGGGAGAGACCTGTTTTGCGAATCAGAATCTTAACCTGGCTTATTAGTTTAATGCTATTTCCATATACGGTATCTGCGAAGGAATCTTTGCAGAAGTGGGGAGTGGAACGTTTTTGGGAGAAGCTCAGATTGCTGCGGGCTATGGGTTTCGAAACGGTCTCATTCTTTCTAATGGAATTGGTCGAACACGGGCCCTGGATGGAATAAATATCTATCAGTTCAATTTCACTGTGGAATACGAAACGCTTTCACCAAAGCAGATTCGGTCCGAATTTCAGTGGCGCCCTTTAGCACTTAATGCGACGTTTGTTTACGGCATCAATCGGGAATTCTTTGTACGCGCTCCCTCACAATACCCAACCAGAACTTATTATCCACCAACCGCACTTCAGGGACTCTTCGGGCTTTCGAGCTTTATCACCTGGACAGGTTGGACGTGGCCATTGTCCCTCGGCCTTCGCATCAATGTGAGTGATAAATACCTTATTGCTCGTTTTAATAACCTGGGTTGGCATTCAGAATTCTGCTGCTCAAGTGGGTTATCCGCCAAAGTGGAGTTTCCTTAAAGCTGCCGTTTGCAGTTCACTTTCATCTTCCTTTCACATGAGTTGTGGCAATGATTTCTTCTGGCCGGGGCTCTCTTCCGGCAGTAAAGGGTTGAGATACCGAAATGAACATTGGAGGAAACGTGAAAAGATTATTTGGACTTTTGGCCCTGACTCTCTTTGGAGTGGCCGCTCAAGCAGAACTCGTTATTCTTTCTGACCGTCCAGAAGCTCGCTTTGAAAGCGCGATTCAAGAATACAGCTCTCAGACCGGAGAGAGTGTTCGATTTATCGAAGCCAACTACAATGAAATCCAAAAACAGCTGAAGAGCATTTCTGCCGATTTGGTCATTACCAAAGATTTGGTTTATTTAACGGATCTTAAGGATAAGGGAGTATTAAAGAGCTTTTCGAGCTCTCAAGCCGTGAACTCTGTACCTAGCTTTATGCGTGCATCCGGCAATGAATGGGTGGCCATCACTTACCGTGCTCGTACTGCAGTTTATAACCCTGGTCTCATTCGAGCATCAGAATTAACCACTTATGCCGATTTGGCCGATGCAAAATGGGTGAGAAGCCTTTGTGTCCGAACCAGTCAGGCTGCTTACAATGAAGCATTGGTTGGTGGCTTGATTCTTAAGCACTCTCTTCAAGAGACCAAAGCGATTCTTAAAGGCTGGATGAAAAACCTGGCAGCACCTCCAATGAGAAATGACACTGAAGTGCTTGAAAACATTTCAAAAGGAAACTGCCTAGTTGGGATCGTAAACCATTATTACTTCGCAGGCATAAAGGCACAAAATCCAAATTTTCCAGTTGAAATTGCATTTTTGGATCAGCGAACAGATGGGGTTTTGACCAACGGAACAGGTGTTGCGCTTCTTAAAACAGCAAACAATACGAAAAATGCCCAGGCTTTCCTGGAGCTCCTTCTTACTGATCGTCATCAGTTAACGATTTCTGGAGCACACTTTGATTATCCTGCAGTCACTCGCTTAAATCCCGACACACTGATCAAAGACTGGGGACGATTTGAGTTGAGTCCAATTTCTTGGGAAGGAATTGGAACCCAGGTTGAAAACGCTCGCGAACTCATGAGTGAAGTGGGGTATAAATAGGCTGTGACTTCCGCATTAAGAATGCCGTTGTCAGTTCCATTTCTATTTTCAGGCTCAGTTCACCTGGGCCTGTTTTTGCTTTTATTTTTCTCAGTCGAGAAGAATTTTTCTGAAACAGTTGAGATTTCACTGATTGAAACTGAGCCGGCTCAAACCGTGAGTTTAAAGCCAAATACTTCAGCCCCACCTGTCAAGGTGGTCAAAGAAAAAGCAAAAGAAGTGTCGCCAGCCCTTTCGAAGTCTCAAGAGACAATCTCAACCAATGAAGAACTCAGTGAATCTTCTAGCGAAGCGTCTGGCGCTCAAGTGGTCAGTGCCGAAGAGTATTATAAATCTCAAATCGCTAGAGTCCTGAACTCGAGAAAGACCTATCCGTCTCTTGCAAAGCGATTGAAGCATCAAGGGCGAGTGGTCGTTCAGTTTAATGTTTCAAGAGAGGGCCGAATTTTAGAAGCGCGGGTTGTTAAAGCATCACCGTTTAAAACTTTGAATGAATCCGCTAAAGACTTGATTGAAGGAATTAAAGATTTAAATCCATTCCCAGAAGAAATTAAAAAAACGACGTGGCTCTTTCAAGTGCCAGTCGATTACCAAATGTGAGGTTGAAAATGAAAAAGATAGGATTAGCCATACTACTAGGTGTTTCTATTCAAGGATGTTCGGATTCCTCATCAGGGGTCACGGCGCAGTCGTGCTGGTCCGAAGAAAACCTAGGTCTTGAGCAAAGCACATCCAGGAAAGTCTTTGATACGTCAAACGCTTCATTTTCAGAGTGCAATATGCTTTCAAGTATTGGTCTCAATATCATTCAACCTCAGGTGATGGACTTGAATCAAAAGACTGCAGCGCTCAATCAAAGTGTCGAGAACTACTGTCAGGCATTGAGCGGTAGCGGGAATGCGGACGCGCAAGAAAAGCACGCGAAGAACGCTTGGAAAGACGCCATGATGTCTTTTCACAGAGTGGATTCTGCTCCTATTGGTCCTATGCAGGATCAGGGTCGATTGATTGTTGATAATCTTTATGCATGGCCCAATGTGAATCCTTGCTCAATTGACGTTGAAGTCGAGCGCCTTGCGCGCACTCAAGAGGAGAAAACGAATCTTTTTGTGAATGTGAAGGGATTTGGAGCCGTCGAATATCTTTTATTTTCAAGCTCTGACTCAAGCACATGCCCATTGGTCAATCCGCGTTTTGCTCAGTTAAAAGTTTGGCTTGAAAAGCCATTGAAAGAAAAGAAAGTCGATCGTTGCCAGTTCGCAAAGCAATTAACGGCAGACTTGGTTCAATATGCATCACAGCTGGATCAAGCCTGGAATTCGAACCAAGGAAATTTCAGTAAAACCATGGTCGATGGATCTCGATACCCCTCCGCAAAAAAAGCGGTGAATGAATTGAGCGACGCGATCTTTGCAATTGAAGAAGTGAAAGATGAAAGAATTGGTGCGCCCCTTGGTCTTCATCGCAGCTGTTTGAATGATAAGTGTGAGGATCTTGTTGAACATCGCTGGTCAAATCTTTCGTTTGATTCTATTGCAACCCGTATTGATGCATTTGAATCCATTTTCTTTGCACGAGCAAAAGCCGGAAAGGTTGGCTTTGGCTTTGATGATTATTTAAAGGAAATGGATCGTGAGGATGTCGCACAGCATATTTCGGCCAAAATAAGTGAAGCGAAAACTCAGCTTCAAAAGACCAAGGCACAAGGGGCTTTTATGTCTCAGCTCAAAGCACTTCCGGAGGGAGCCTGCGATAACGGATCTTCCACTTTTGAACTCTGCAAGCTTTTTCGCTCGGTTCGCGAAATTTCGAACACCATGAAGGTGGAATTTTTAAATGCACTTTCGCTTCAAGCTCCACCGACTTATCAAGGGGATAATGACTAAAAATGAATAAAGTTTTTGTATTCTTTGTTTTGGGAGTTGGCCTAAGCGCTAGCTCCCTTTGCTTTTCTCAAGAGGCCACAGAACTTGCGCCAGTTCGTGTTTTTGGATCCGATCGCGCTGTTCTATCTGAAACTATGTCGAGTGGTGTAGTTTCAAAAGATGCGATTGAGTCTCAGCAACTCACGGATGTGAATCGCGCGCTGAGACAAACGCCAGGTGTTTATATCCGTGAAGAAGAAGGCCAAGGGCTAAGACCGAATATTGGACTTCGCGGAACTAATCCGGATCGCTCAAAGAAAGTCACTTTGCTGGAGGATGGAGTACTGATTGGACCAGCTCCTTATTCTGCGCCTGCCGCCTACTACACGCCGTCGATGAATCATATTGAAAGCTTAAATATCTTTAAGGGGTTTTCGGCGGTTGGCATCGGGCCAAACTCTATTGGTGGAGCTGTTGATTATCGGACATTGAGTTTTCCGTCTGAGTTGAGAACCAAGATCCAAAGTTTTTATGGATCATTTGATACGTGGAACACGAAACTGTCACATGGATCGAACACTAGTTTCGGAAGTTATTTGATCAGCGGATCTTATTTTGAAAGTGATGGTTTTAAAGATTTGGACGGTGGTGGGAACACCGGTTTTGAAAAGTGGGATGGGATTGGAAAGATTAGAGTGGATCTTCCTGGATCAGAATCCAAAGTTCATGCTCTTGAGCTTCGCTTTGGCCTTGCCAATGAGGACTCCAATGAAACCTATTTGGGATTAACTCGTGAAGACTTCTTGCAAACTCCATTTCGAAGATATCGTGCATCGGCACTGGATGAAATGAAATGGGAGTTTGAGCAGTATCAACTCCGACATGAGATTCAGCTCAGTGAAAACGCCATTCTGGATTCAGCTGTTTATCATCACGGCTTTCATAGAGATTGGTACCGCTTGGATCATTTTCGTGACAACAGTACTCCTCTTTATCAGGTTCTACAGAATGCAAACACGGGTACAAATGCCATTAAGGCCGGAATTTTAAGAGGCCGTTTGGACTCTGATCAGCTTCCTGGTTCTGATGGTGATCTTATGATTGCAAGCAATGAACGAACCTATTTTTCAAGAGGTGTTCAAACCCGACTCTCTACTTTGATTGGTACAGATGGAATTGAGTACAAGCCCTGGGTTTTTGCACGCTTCCATCAAGATCAAATTTCAAGAAACCATACTCTCGATGCTTACCGTATGACTGGCGGAGATTTGGTTCGAACTGCAGATCCGTCCAATCTAGCGGCTCAAAATCGTGAAAGTGCGTCGGCCATCACTGCTGCAGTGGGTGGAGATATTAAACGCGGAAGTTTAACGCTCACACCAGTTCTACGCTCAGAATCGGTTCGATATGAGTTTGAGAATTATTTGAATATGACAGCAAATAATAATCGCAATACCAATGTATTCCTTCCAGGAGTCTCTCTTCTTAAAGAATGGAATGGCCGCTTTTCAACCAGGGCAAGCTGGAATGAAGCAGCGACTATTGCGGGATTAAGTGCCGATGGCTCTGAAGTCAGGGAAGAAGCATCTAATTATGAGCTTGAATTTCGCTATCTCGATCAGGAAAACATTGCTGAGGCCATGATCACTTTCTTTTACATGGATTATCGTAATCTCACTGGGACCTGCACAGCCTCGAATGGATGCGAGAGTGCGCAAATTGGAACGGCGTTTGATGGCGGTAAAGCCCTTGTTCAAGGTGCTGAAGTTTCGCTCGCAAAAGGCTTTTATATTGGTGAAGTCTTTCTTCCCATTCAAGCCAATGTCACACTTCTTCAAGCTGAATTCAACTCCAGCTTTATATCCAGTGCACCCGAATGGGGAGATGGCACTATTCGTGATGGTGATCCTCTTCCGTATATACCAAGTCTTCAATACTCTGTTCAGTTTGGACTCGATTGGAAAAACCTAAGAGGGGATTTGATTTATACCTATCAGTCTAAGGTTTATGATCAAAGTGTTGCGCTTAACCGCATGAGTGTGGATGCGTTTGATGTTTTTGATTTTGCAGCACGGTATCGGCTTTCTAAGGCCTTGAATCTGATGTTTAAGGCCGACAATCTGCTCGCCAAAGAGTATGCCGTTGCGGCACGACCATTTGGATTTCGACCTGGAAAACCTCAAAGCTTTCAAGCTGGTGTGGTCTATGAATTTTAATCTCTGGTTTTCTAAATACATTCTGCCAATTGATGATCCGGGCTCACGGCTATTCCACTGGAATATTATCGCTGCAATAGCTTTGCTTTTAGCCTGGGCCATCTATACCTCAGGATTCAAAGGGGGAGTGCGCGGACTTAAGAGATTGATATTTAGAAAGAAGTACTGGTGGAATCATTCTACACGGCGCGATTACCTGATTTTGTTTTTAAATTCTCTTTTTAAGGTTTTTCTCTTTGTTCCTTTCCTTGATTTTAGTTTCCAAATTGCAAGATACACATCGAAGTCACTGATTTCTATGAGTGGTGATTTCGTGGGACTGGCTGCAAGTTCCATCTTCATTGCTGCATTCACGGTCTTTAGTTTTGTCTGGGATGATTTTTTAAGATTTTTTCAACATTTTCTAATGCATAAGATTCCATGGCTATGGAGACTTCATTCGGTTCACCATTCTGCTAAAATTTTGACGCCTGTTACACTTTACAGAGCTCATCCTCTTGAGAGTGCAATTGCAGCTTTAAGAAACAGCCTTTCCCTAGGTGTCTCCGCTGGATTTTTTGTTTTTATTTTTGAGGCTCAGCTGAGTCTTTGGACCATCGCTGGGGTGAATGTGTTTGGCTTTTTGTTTAACTTCTTAGGCGCAAACTTAAGACACTCCCATATTCCAATTCGCTTTGGAATCTTAGAAAAGGTATTTATTAGTCCGCTTCAACATCAGATCCATCATTCCACCTCCAGTGAACATTTAGATAAGAACTTTGGGGTTTCCTTATCTTTATGGGATCAACTCTTTGGCAGTTGGATGGGTTCAAAAGGTGTTGGAAAATTGAATTTCGGACTTGGTACAAGCCATAGACGAAGTCTTGCGAAAGAAATGGGTCTCCCTGATCTTAAGAGCTACAAGAAAGCGTGGAAGAGCCCGGTTGTTCCTTTGCCCATTCCGGTCGAAGCTGAGCCCATTTTACAAACTCAGGTTGCTCCTCATAAGGCTTTTTAAGTAGCAGAAAAATTTCGTCGAAAAGACTTTGATTCCCTTCCTTCTCAATCTCTTGTGCAATCTGATAAGCCATATAGTTTCTTAAAATGTACTTTGGATTATTCTTATTCATGCGCTGAACTCTTTGCTCCAGCGACTCAGCAGAGTTTTGAATTCTCTCGGAATACCGTTCAAGCCAATCTTTTAATCGGCTCAAGCTTTTATCATCCGGAACTTCGTAGCAGCTTGAAATAAGAAGCTCGAGGGATTTTTCCAAATCCTCTTTTTTTCGGCGTGGATCCCACGAATTAAGATTTCGGTAAAACAAAGTCATGTCTGCTCTCAAAGATTGCAAAAGATCATCAAAATCTCTTAAAAACTCCTGATCCCCCTCCAAATTCAAGGGCGCTAATCCAAGTTTGTTGGACATCATTTCAAAAAAGCAGCGTTGAAATTCGTTGGTGTACTCATTTAAACCTTCTTCAATCGCATTTTTATCATCCATCATTATGTGGAGTGCACTTGCAAGACATTGAAGATTCCAATATCCAATGGAGGCTTGCCTTCCAAAGCAGTATCTCCGACCCGGAAGATCCGTCGTATTCGGAGTCCAGCTAGGATCATACTCTTCCAGCCAACCATAGGGCCCATAATCAATTGTAAGTCCAAGTATCGACATATTGTCGGTATTCATTACGCCATGAACGAAGCCAACTCTCATCCACTCGGCGATCAGATAAGCTGTTCTTTTGGAGATGATTTTAAACCATTCCTTTGGAAGATCTTTTTCACTGACTTCCTGAAGTTCAGGAAAGTGATTCTTGACCGACCACTTCAATAATCTTTCCATAAGGTCTTTGTTTTTCTGTGCGGCCAGGATTTCAAAATTTCCAAAACGAAGAAATGTTGGTGCTACGCGAGTGACAATCGCTCCAGGCTCCGCTTCGATATTTCCATTGTAAAACATATCCCGTAAGACCGGCTCACCGGTAAGAACCAAAGCCAACGCCCTCGTCGTTGGAACATCCAAATGATACATGGCTTCGCTGGCTAAGAATTCTCTCACGGAAGAGCGAAGAACAGCCTTTCCATCTGCGGTTCTCGAGTAGGGTGTGAGTCCTGCACCTTTGAGCTGAATCTCCCAGCGCGAGGAATTGGAAGCTTTAATTTCACCGAGTGTGATTGCACGCCCATCTCCTAGCTGTCCGGCCCAGTGTCCAAACTGATGTCCACCATAGCAAAGTGCAAACGGTTTAGAAC
>CAZWVK010000032.1:0-23692 GCA_964636785.1 uncultured Pseudobdellovibrionaceae bacterium
GCCACCGATTCCGTCAAAGGAATTGTGATGGTTCCAACAGCTGGGGGACTTACGGTTTCAGGAGGCTCTTTATCTCTTCCTGATGTCGTGGCAAATGGAACTTATACAAAAGTTACCGTGGATGACAAAGGAAGGGTGACAACCGGAGATACGCTTGATGAGGCGGATCTTCCAAATATCACCACCGCAGGAAAAGTTTCCGGCAGTGCGATCAATGCGGGAACGATTGGCGGAAGCACCGCCATTAACACCTCTGGCGCGATCACAACAACCGGAGTGATTACCGGCTCAACCATTTCCGGTGGCCGCATCTCCTCCAGCGATTACAGAATTTATGACTTAGACACAACTCCGAATGAAAATTATGTTGCGTTAAAAGTTCCTGCCAGCATCTCGGCCAACTACGACATGGTTTTACCGGGAGTTCAGGGAACATCTAATCAAATCCTTGGCATGAACAATGCCGCCAATGCCATGGAATACAAATCACTTGCACAAGGCAGTGGCGTCACCATCAGTCACACGGCAGGCACAATCACCATCTCCGCCACCGGATCTGGCGGAACGGTCACGAACGTCACCGGCACCGCTCCGATCCAAGTGGCAAATAACACCACCACTCCCACGGTCAGCGTGGATCAAGCAACCACAAGTGCTCCAGGGGTTGTGACTTTGGCGGCTGATGGGGGAACAAATGCGAACACCGTTGTTCAGGCCAATGACTCGCGCCTTTCAAACATTGCCGGAAAACTTAACGATGATCTTTTAGAGGGAAAAGTTTTTGTGGGTGATTCTTCCGACAAAGCTTCTGCCGAGTGGTTTGGAGTTTCCAGTCTGAAGACCTCACTTGGTGCTCAGCAATGGCCCGCGACTCCCTGTACGGCCAGCCAAACTCTCACATGGCTTTCTATTACCGATGCCCTGGCTTGCACCGATATTGCCATCTCAAACACTCAAGTCTCAGGGCTGACGGCTTTAAATATCTCAAACACAACTGCCGGAAACCTTTCTTCAACCAACGTTCAAGACTCTCTTGAAGAACTGGATTCTGATCTTTCAAGTTTAAACAGCACTTTAAGCACGGACATTTCCGGAAAAGTAGCTAAAGCTGGCGACACCATGTCTGGAAACTTGGACATGAATGGAAATCAGATTTTAAACATCGCTAACGTTCCTTTCTCATCAACAAATCCGACAGGGACAGAAGATGGCCAAACGCTGAGATGGAACAACGGCACCTCAAAATGGGAGTGGTTTTCTCCAGGGGTTGCGGGAACAGGTATTGTTTCTCTCAATACTTTGACCGGCACTGCTCAAACACTCACAACGGCCATCTCCGGCACGGCTCCCGCTTTTGTGTCTTCAGGAAGCACGCACACACTCAACATTCCTATGGCATCAACGACAAGTGTGACCGCAGGACTTATTTCAAAAACCGATTACGACAACTTCAATTCAAAATTGGGGGCTGTTTCCGGAAGCAGTCTTGCAAATGGAAATATCTGGATTGGAAATTCTTCCAGCCAAGCGACGGCCCGCGCCATCAGCGGAGACATCTCTTTGGCAAACACTGGGGCAGTTACGGTCACTAAAATTCAATCAACTCCGGTCAGTTCCACGGCCCCATCTGGAGCCGGTCAAATTCTTAAATACGACGGCTCCACTCAATATCAACCGGCTTATTTTGGAATCACCGATCTTAAAGACGCCTCGGGAAATGCTCAATTTCCTTCGGGCCTTGGAAGCATGGCCACCGAAAACGCCAGTGATTACCTCACAAAAGCCGGGAATTTATCGGGACTTGCAAACACGACAACTGCAAGAACAAATTTAGGACTCGGTACTGCTGCAGTAAAAGCCGTTGGCACAGGCAGCGGAAATTTGGTGGAATTGGACGCCGGTGGAAGATTTCCAGCTTCAACTCTCCCCGTTGGCGGATACGACGACACTTACTTCAAGCAAAATGGAAATTCCTTTGGAACTTCAGCTACTTTGGGCACTAATGACGCACAAGCATTAAACCTTGAAACCAATAATGCCACTCGTATGACAATTACCTCCGCAGGCAATGTTGGGATTGGCACGACGAGCCCGGGTCGATTGCTCCACGTCAACGGTCCAATGCGGCTTACGGCATCGGCACTGCCAGGCACTCCAGCGACCGGCGACATCGCCGTGGATTCCGGCGATGGCAACAAGCTCAAATGGTACGACGGCTCGGCCTGGCAAGCTGCGGGTGGCTCGGGTGGAGGAGGCAGAACCAGTTGTCCCGCAGGATTCACTTTGATTGGCACCAGCGGTGAATTGGATGCCTTTTGTATCTCCACGAACGAGGAAACCTCCGCCACGTGGCTTAATGCCGTGACTGCCTGTTATAACAAATCCCCGAAGGCTCGCCTCTGTTCAGCAGGTGAATGGGCCATGGCCTGCGTGGCTGGTACACCAACGGGTATGACTGGCAACTGGGAGTGGGTGGCTGATCTCTACCTCAACGCCGGCCAAGTCATGGGCTCTTCGGGTTGTGATTCGTTCTCCTCCAACTACGTCTTCAACTCATACGTTTCGCGATGCTGCTTTCGCTAGGGGTTTTGGCATTTGCATTTGAGGGGCCGAGTAGGCCCCGATTTCTTCGCCTCGCCGAAGGCGAGTCACAAAATTTTTTTGGGACTTACGAATGAGCGAAGATCAAGCGGCCAAAGATAAAGTCGATCTGTTTCCTGTTTTTAAAACAATGTACGACCTTGTACTTGAATTTGAACACGCCCACGGTCAGTTCCCAAAAATGCACAAATTCACCGTCGGAAAGCGCGTTTCAACCTCATTGGTCGTGGCGCTCGAACAAATCATTTCTGCCATTGTCTCTGAAGATCGCCGCGTATCCGCACTTTCTAATTCCATCGTAGAGCTTGAAAAAACTCGCATTCTGATTCGGCTATCTCACGATCTAAAAGCGATTGATACGAAACGCTATGAGCGGTTTTCTCGTTTGATTGTGTCTGCGTTGGAGCAAGTTTCCGCTCTTCTGAGGGCTGCCAAAAAACCTCCCGGCAAATAAGAGCAAGATCAGGATCGAATTCTTGTAGCCAATTCGTCAAATCACGAAGCTGTTTTTGTATCTGACCGTGACAGGCGTATCCCCACCAGCTTTGAATTCTTTGGCGAATTTTTTCAGGAGATTGCGATTTCAGTTTTAGGGCTTTTGAAAATTTGCGCAGTCGTTTTTTGATGCGAGCCACGTTTGTCGGTTTAATGGTTCGGCGAGTTCCAGTGATCTTAAAACCCAAAAACTCAAAACTTTTCAGTGCGGGTACCAGTCGAATTTTATTAGGATGAACGGTCAGCCCCAATTCCGAATGACAATAGCCTTGAATTTTATTGAGCAAATCCTCTAAGCGGTCTTTATCTGTATCCAGAATAACCAAGTCATCCATGAATCTAAAAAGATTCTTAAAGCCACAGTGCTGAACCACGAACCAATCCAGTTCGTTTAGGTACAGATTCGCGAATACCTGTGATGTCAAATTTCCGATTGGTAGCCCACGCTCGGGAGTTGCGTGATAAGAATCAATGACTCTTTGGGCCATCCACATTGTCAGAGGGTCATTACAGTCCCGTCGAATAAGATTGAACAGTTTCTGGTGAGGAATTGAGTCGAAGTATTTCTTGATGTCTATTTTGAGCACCCACGCATTTTCACCGCGATCCTCCATTTTTCGAATAGCTTTCCTGAGTTGATCGAGCGCCTTCAAGTTTCCGTAACCCTTACGACAGGCATAACTTTTAGGGAGCGAACGACGCTCGAAGCGCGGATTGAGCAAAAAACAGATTGCGTGATGAACTACCCGGTCTCGAAAATGACTTTCAAATATTTTTCGCTGTTTCGGCTCGAAAACGATGAATGGTCTCTTGGGGCGAGGGCGGTACGTCTTCCCGTGAATCTCTTTCGACAAATTCACCAGCTCGCGTTCCTTATAGAAGAAAAATCGCTGGATGGGGCGACAGGTCATGTGTCCTTTCGCCGCTTCTTTAAAGGATTGATTGAGATGAAGAAAAGATCCGACCATATCTGACGAAGCGTTGACAGGAGTTACAAAAAAATGCAAGCATTTCCGCGACCTGTGCCTGGAGTGACCGATCTTACGGGAGAGGTCAGAAGGGTAAGATCAAAACCCCAGTCTGACTGATAAAATGCGGTGCCCGCTTGTGCGCGCATGGGCGGTTGAAACGGAAATTTAAGTCAGGCTGATCAGCCCCCCTCTGGCCGTTGGGAGCAATTTTTGTGGGTGGCTGATCTCAACAACAACAACGGCCAAGTCATGGGCAATTCGGGTTGTGATTCGTTCAACAACAACAACGTCAACAACTCAAACGGTTCGCGATGCTGCTTTCGCTAGCGGTTACAAGATCCACAGGTCACTTTTTTAAGTTTCCATCGTCTGTGATTCCGAGTCGGGCAAAAAAAATCCGCGTCCGGCCCCGTTTCCAGGGCCGGACTTTTCCAAAGTTTCGCTTAAAATTATCGTGCCGATTCCGAAATCGGACACGCTTTCGGACACAAAAATCATGGTCAATTCGTGTGTCCGACTTTGCAGGAAAACGCTGTTTATGTCCCGCCAGTGTCCTTGGGATCGGAACGACGGACCCTGCGGTGCCGTTAGACATAGCCACTCAATCTGCGGCTTCCGGAGAGAATTTAAGATTGCGAGGAACATCTGCGGAAGAAGGCGGACAAATCACCTTTCTTGATGGAACAGGAGCGGGGGGCTGGGAGATCGACAACTCCGGAGCGGACGGAGCGGAACAGCTGCGCTTTTTTAGAGACAAGGGCGGCGAGGAAACGGGAACTAAGATGGTGATTTCAGTCGATGGAAATGTCGGGATCGGAACGGCGAATCCTTTAGCTAAGATGCATATAGATGGTGGCGGCATTCGGTTGTCTCATCCCTCCGTCACGACTCCTACATTTTTTGATGTCGTGTCAAATGGCTCCACGTATTGGTCTTCAAATTTATCGCCCACCGACACGATCATTGATGAAACAAAACCTCAATGGAGGATGGCTCTATCCCAGGCCCAAGACATATTCAGTATATCTCGAGGGGCTCCTGGGACAACATGGTCCGGAGTTCCCCTTTTTAGAATCAATAGCAATGGTAAAGTAGGCATAGGGACAACGAATCCTTCTCAAAAACTTCATGTCGTTGGAAACATCTTTGTTGATTCCACTTATGACTGTACGATTGGGAACGCTTCAGGCTCCGTCTCATGTTCCTCTGACCGCCGCCTTAAAGACAACATTACACCGATTCCTGACGCTTTAAACAAGGTTTTAAATCTTCGTGGAGTGGAGTTTGACTGGAATGAAAAATCAAACGCCTACGGCCACCACGACATCGGTGTGATCGCTCAGGAAGTGGAAAAAGAATTTCCTTCCGTTGTCCACGATTCTAAAGATACCGGAATGAAAATGGTGGATTACGGATCTTTGGTGGCTCCGCTCATTCAGGCCGTCAAAGAGTTTTATGCGACATGGCTCACCGACAAAACCGAACAAGATCGCAGAATTTCCTCGCTGGAAAGCCAGAACACTTCACTCAAAGCTGAGAACGCCCAGTTCAGACAGGAATTAAATGATCTTAAGGCGCGTATGGAGCAGCTAGAAAAGGCTCAAAATAAATAACATCAATTTTGAGCCTTTTTTGACCAGACCCCAGTTTCAGTACCAGTTATAATACGGCTAGTCGGCGATCAAGCTCCTTGTTTTCAGGTGTAAATGTTTCTGGAGCTGGAGGTCTATAGCCGAGTGAAGAGTGTGGTCGTTTCGTGTTGTAATGCCTTCTCCAGTTCTCGATCATCACCTGAGCTTCTTTCAGAGAATAAAATATTTCTCCATTTAAAAGCTCATCACGAAGCTTTCCGTTAAACGATTCGACGTATCCGTTCTCCCAAGGGCTTCCATGAGCGATAAAAAGTGGTTTTAGCTCAAGCTTCTTGAACCACATTCTTAAGCGGGTCGCGATAAACTCAGGACCGTTATCTGAACGCACATGTTCTGGAACTCCACGTTTCAAAAACAGTTCTGCAAGTGCTTCTTGAACATCTTCAGATGTAAGTCGTCGCTCAACTTTTATCACTAGACTCTCCCTCGTAAATTCGTCGATCACATTAAATAGTTTAATCGGTCTTCCATTGTGCGTTCGATCCATCATGAAGTCATAAGACCACCCGTGGTTAGGCCTTTCAGGTCTAAGCCTTACGCAAGATCCTTTTTGATCCCAAAGCCTCGCCCGCTTTTTTTGCTTTCCCGGAACTTTAAGTCCTAAGGTTTTCCAGATCCTTAAGACTTTTTTCTTATTGATCTGCCAGCCCTTCTCTCGAAGAAGGACCGTGATTCGCTTATAGCCATACCTTCCGTAAAGCTGAGCGAGTTCAAGGACGTCTTTCGTTAGACGGTCTTCTTCAGGATCATAGATGATGGTGTACCGCTGTGATGACCGACTTTGTCCTAGGATTTTACAGGCCCGTCTTTCAGAGATGCTAAACTTTTCAATTGCGTGTTCAACCGCTTCACGCTTTCTCGACGGGCTTAGAAGTTTCCCCGATTAATTTCCTTTAAGACTGAATTGTCGAGTGCAAGATCCGCCACAACTTTTTTAAGTCTTAAGTTCTCAGTTTCAAGTTCCTTAAGCCGTCTGGCTTGGTCAACTCCAAGTCCTCCGAACTCTTTCCTCCAGCGGTAATAAGTTTGAAGAGTGATGTTTGATTTCTTGCAGGCGGTTTCTTGGGATGCGCCTTTTCCCTGTTCGATTTCGATATCCCTTAAGATTTTAACGATTTCCTCAGGACTTCTTTTTTTCTTGTTTGCCATTGGCCTTGCTCCTTCTTCTCCAAAACCATACCATATTGGTTGGATTGGTAAATGGGGGCCAGGTCATTCTCCACCACATCCAATCTGCCTACGAATGGTCCTCTTCCTGCAAATCCAACTCTCGATGATGGTTACTATGTGACTCTTCGCTTTGACTCCAAAGGACGGCTTTACCTCAGTCAATACCCCAATAACGCACGAATTTATCAAATCGACTTCAATGCGGGCCATGTGCGCCTTTACGCAGGTGGCGGAACTAACAATGACGGTGGTGTCGCGGCAACGACACTTCATGCGACAAACGCTTTCGCCTTTGATAATACTGACCATATGTATGTGATAACCATATGTATGTGATAACCATGTGTGCACCGCAAGCTTATCCATACAACCAGGGAAAACGAGTCGTAAAGATTGCACAGAACCCGGATGGCTCACCCGGAACAGTCACTCGCGTTCTCGGTGATTGCACTTACGCGCCACCAAACTTTGGAGCAAGTGCATACAGCTCACCTCTTGGCGAGGTGCCATACGCAGGCCTATCAAGCATTCTTCCAGTGGGAGATGGAAGCACTATATACTTCGTTGGTTATCCCAACAGAAGATGGAAAATCGTTAACGGTACCGTCTACTCAGTTTCATTCGCATCCAATGAGTGTCGGTCCGCTCCTTACATAACTTATAATCCGATCAACAATAAGCTCTATCGCAGTAACGTCAACTGCGGGATCGATGAAGTCACAATGGGTGGCGCACAAAATGGTGGTGAGATCACCAACACCTTATTCAATGGAAACAATGTCACACCGGGATGCACACAAGATGGTGTTTTAATTTCTAATGCGTGCACCAAGATTTCATGGGTTCAATCTTTCAATGGAACACTTTACTTCGCGGATGGGGTGGATCACTGGGCGCCAAGTAATTTCCAGGTCCGCTATATTGATGGCAGCTCAAAGATCAGAACTGCGCTCGGTGGACGGCCGTTCTTTGGTGATGGAATGGACAAAGCCGTTATGCGTTCTCGATTTGCAGGGATTTACTATAAGAAATCGTCGGAACCGAACCAAGCTGCATTTCCAGAAGGACTCTATTTTATGGAGCCGGATGGTGGTGTCTTTGGACGGATCGATCCGTTGACTGAAAAAGCAGAAGTTCTTTGGGGAAACCAAGCTCGAACGGAAGGCGGATATGCACATGGAGACGTCATTTCCAAAGATATGAGCATGGGTTCACCTTATGGAGGTGGATCATTGATGCCACTCTCTTTTGACTCCACGGGGCTTCCGTGGCTGCGAGTGAGCAATACATTGGTTAAAATCAACTCTTCAAAGCAAATTGAGCTCAAAACTGCTGATACTGGCTATTGGCACAATCTGCCCGATGGCGCGAATCCAGCCTCCACCTCGCTTTATGTCAGCGGTGGTGATTCCAGTTTTACTTTTAAAAACCAAGGACTCTTCCTCGTTGGTGCAGGATATATTTACCCCAATGTTGATCCGAAAATGACAATTCGGCTTTTTGATTTTGGTGGTGCAACAAGTGTAAAACTCCTGGGTGGAAATCACCTTGAAAGTGAAAAGCGAGCACCTTCAGCCGATGTCGGCGCTGGGCTGTCGACCAACGCCCCCTTGTGGTATGCGTGTTATAATGGAGTTTGCCACTCCTTCTATGATGAGACGACAGATCGTCTTTATTTTAACGAGCGCTATAAAGTGAGATACATCACAACGCCTTCCAATTCCGCAACGTCTGCCCTTGTGACGCTTTTTCAATCTTTCGACTCAGCGATCATCCATAATTTTACAATGAATCCTTCGCGCACTCAGGTTTGGTATGCGACGGATGCTCAAACGCTACGTTGCCATGATCTCTCTTCTGGGAAATCCTGGTGTGATGGCGTTACCAACCACTTTCAATCGGCAGCGGATGGAGGTTTAAAATTCAGTCATCGTGGTGCAAATATATTCACCTGGAAGGATGATAATACACTTTTCATATCCACTTATGGTGGAGAAATTCTTCAGTACAATCTGCCAACGGCGCCCTAGGGAAACTCTCAATCGTTACTTCTTTCGAAGGCAAAACCGACACGAAAATGAAAAAAAGCGAAAAATCGGGCACTCTTGGATTGAGGCGGGGCAGTATTAACACCTTTTTCTCAGCCTACAGTTGAACTTTTCTCATTCGGTTTTTACCGTATAATTTAAAGCAAAGACAATTCTCACATCCTGGAGCGCACGATGATTAAAATCCTCTTACCTTTTATGGTAGGTCTAGCAGTCGCACTTTCTGTTTCTTCATGCACAAAATCTAATAATGGCCGAGATGCAAAATGGAAAGCGACATCCGTCGAAATAGCAAAAGACAAAGTTGATCTGGATAAACTGCCACAAGAAAAAGCAATTCTCCCCGATCCCCCTCAAGCTCCTCCACCGATTGATCGAACCTCTCCGGCTCGGGTGAGTGTTGAGTTAGAAGTACTGGAACTCGTTAAACCGTTATCAGATGGAGTTGATTACACATTCTGGACGTTCAATGGAACAGTTCCAGGTCCAATGATTCGTGTTCGTGAGGGAGACTATGTTGATTTCACTCTTTTGAATCATCCAGATAATAAAGTTCCTCACAATATTGATCTTCACGCTGTAACAGGTCCCGGCGGTGGTGCGGAAGCCTCATTTACAGCTCCAGGCCATAAATCCACTTTTTCATTTCGTGTTTTAAATCCGGGTTTATACATTTATCACTGCGCCACTGCTCCGGTTGGGATGCACGTTGCGAACGGAATGTATGGTTTGATTTTAGTAGAACCCAAAGAGGGTCTTCCTAAAGTGGATCGTGAATACTATATTGTTCAGGGTGAGTTTTACACCAAAGGAAAATTTGGTGTGCGCGGCCTTCAGTCCTTCGACATGGATAAAGCGATTCGTGAGCAGCCTGAATACGTCGTATTCAACGGTTCGATGGGAGCGATCGCCGGTGACAACGCTCTTCAAGCCAATGTGAATGAGACGATTCGATTGTTTGTTGGCAATGGTGGTCCAAATCTGATTTCATCTTTTCACGTGATCGGAGAAATTTTTGATAATGTTTATACTGAGGGTGGTTCGATTTTAAATCAAAAGAACGTCCAAACAACCATGGTCCCTGCTGGAGGAGCCGCAATGGTTGAGTTTCATACGGATGCCCCGGCAAGCTTGACCATTGTGGATCACTCACTATTTCGAGCTTTCAATAAAGGTGCGCTCGGCCAAATAAAGGTTGCTGGAGAGACAAATCCGCGAATTTACACCGGCAAAACAATGGATGGAGTTTATCTCCCTGAAGGGCAAGCCATTGAGCAGGGATCAATGGCGCAAAAAGATGCCGCGCCACCGAAGAACTTTGATGAGCGCATGATTGCTGGTGAGATTGTGTACAAGGCGAACTGTATGGCTTGTCACCAAGCCAATGGACAGGGCCTTCCAGGAATCTTTCCACCGGTGGCTAAATCCGATTATTTAATGGCTGATAAAGCGCGTGCGATCAGAACGGTTAAACATGGTTTAGAAGGCGCCATCACTGTGAACGGTGAGACCTATAACAGTGTCATGCCTGCACTTGGACTTTCTGACGATGATATTGCAAGTGTGCTAACATATGTCATGAATAGCTTTGGAAACAAAGGTAGCGATGTGACGCCAGAGGAAGTTCGACGAGTGAAATGATCTATTATTTCATAATTGCGGCGCTGTTTTTCTCATTCTCAAGTGGCGCCGCTGAAATTCAAGTTCCGCAGGGCATTTATAAGCCTGTATTTAAAGAGCCCGGCGAAAGTGATCAGATCATTGGTCCTCTTTATGTGGATGAGACTCCAGTGACAAATGGCGAATTTCTTAAATTTGTTGAGAAGAATTCCGAATTCAGAAAATCAAAGATGAAGCCGATATTTGCAAACTCCGGATACTTATCCCATTGGAGCGGGGACCTTAAGTTCAAAAAAGAGATTAGAGACTTCCCCGTCACTCACGTCTCATGGTTCGCAGCGCGAAGATACTGTCAGGCCAAAGGAATGCGTCTTCCCACTATTGCAGAGTGGGAGTTTATAAGTGATGCCAATCATCCAAAGAATGAAGAGGCTATTTTAAAATGGTATTCCAATCCGAAATCCAGTTTGAAAAATGTCGGATTGGATAAGGGCAATAAATTCGGACTTAAAGATATCCATGGTCATATTTGGGAGTGGACCGATAATTTTTCAGAGGTCATTATGTCTGGTGATTCCCGTGGCGAATCGGCAATGGATCAGATGTTTTGTGGGGGCGCAGCTTTGAAGTCAAAAGATCCGAGCAAATACGCAAGCTTTCTTCGTTTTGCACATCGAAGCAGTCTAGATGCGAAATACACCTCTAAAAATTTAGGGTTTAGATGTGTTCGAGATGGAAAGGAAAAGTAAGATGTTTTTTATATGGATCACTGAAATCATTTTGGCTTTTTCATTCCTTTCTCTTTCAATCGCTGAAGAACACGATCATCATAAGCATCACGATGCCCTTACTTCAGCTGCAATCATCCCTGGTACATCTATTCGCCATCTCGATTCGACCTGGAAGAACCAGCATGGAAAGTCGGTGGAAATCTCAGGACTCTCCGAAAAACCGCGCCTGGTTGTGATGCTTTTCACTCAATGCCAAACCGCATGTCCAGTTATTATTGAAGAGTTAAAAGAAATTTCTTCCGCACTCACTCCTGCACAAAGAAAGGATTTGGATGTTTCTATATTTTCACTCGATTCTAAGCGCGATACTCCTAAGAATCTTTTAAAGTTTTCCAAGAAGCGAAAACTACCTGAAAACTGGGAGCTTTACACTGGAGATTCAAATGCGATTTCAGAACTCGCTGCAGTATTGGGCGTGCGCTATAAGAAACTCGACAACGGTGATTTTTTACACTCCAACACCATTTACCTTCTTGATAAGCAAGGCGTGATCATTGCGAAAAAGGACGGTCTAAAAACTCCAAATAAGGAGTTTTTAAAGCAGATTCAGTCTGCAAAAATTTTGCCCTAAGAACCCCCGCAAGGATGATTCCACAAAGGATTAATGACGGATGCCCTGATAGTTCTAAGAGTCCTAACTCTTAACCAAGGGGTATTATATGAAAATCGAAGGAAAAGTCGCTCTTATCACAGGAGCAGGTCAAGGAATCGGACGCGCTATTGCATTACGACTTGCCAATGAGGGCGCAAATATCGCCATTGTTGATTTGAATGAGGACAAAATGATGGCTGTTGCGGATGAGGTCAGTCAAATCGGACGCAAAGCAACCATATTTCGAACCGATGTCACAAATCGAGATGAAGTCTATCAAGCCGTTGATCATACTGAGCAAAAGCTTGGAGGATTCGACATCATGATCAACAATGCTGGAATAGTTCAAGTAAAGCCACTAGCAGAAGCCACTCCAGAAGAAATGGACAAAATATTTAAAGTGAATGTTGAAGGTGTGTTGTGGGGAATTCAAGCGGCTGCCAAAAAGTTTAAAGAGCGAAAACAAAAAGGGAAAATCATTAACGCATGCTCCATTGCCGGACATCAAGGCTTTCCGATGTTGGGGGTCTATAGTGCAACAAAGTTCGCTGTCCGTGGGCTTACTCAAGCGGCTGCGCAGGAGTTCGCCAGTGACGGAATCACTGTGAATGCATATTGCCCAGGAATTGTTGGTACCGATATGTGGGTCGAAATCGACAGACGGTTTTCGGAACTCACAGGTGCGAAAATTGGTGAGACTTATAAGAAGTATGTTGAAGGCATTGCATTGGGAAGAGCCGAGACTCCAGAAGATGTTGCCGCATTCGTCTCTTACCTTGCTGGCCCTGATTCTGATTATATGACTGGACAAGCACCAATGATTGATGGAGGAATGGTCTATAAATGAAGATTCGTCATCCAGCAGTTGAAAAGGGAAAGAAGAGTGTTGTGATCGTTGGAGGTGGATTTGCGGGGCTCAATGCCGCAAAAGCCCTCTCCAATAAAAGCGAAGTGGGAGTTTTTCTCATTGATCAGCGGAACTACCACCTCTTTCAGCCTCTTCTTTACCAAGTCGCAACTGCAGGATTGAATGCTGGCGATATCGCCGCACCCATTCGTGCTCAGTTTCCGCCGACAAGCAATGTGAATGTTCATCTCGATAAAGTCATCGGAGTTCAGCTGGATAAGAATTTAGTTAAAATCGAAAGTCAGGGCGGCGAACTAGAAGTGGAGTATGATTACTTACTTCTCGCCTGCGGCGCACAGCATAGTTATTTTGGAAAACCCGAATGGGAGGAATTCGCACCGGGACTCAAAACCCTTGAACAGGCCGATGAGATTCGTAGGCGAACGCTGCTTGCGTTTGAGAGGGCCGAAAACGAACTCGACTCTAAGATACAAGAAGCTCTTTTGACATTTGTGGTTGTAGGAGGCGGACCGACAGGAGTTGAACTGGCTGGCGCCATTGCCGACATTAGTCGAACGGTTTTACTTAATGACTTCAAAAGAATTGACCCTACGCAAGCAAGAATCATTTTAGTGGAAGCTGGTCCCAGACTTCTTGCTCCCTTTAGTGAGGATTTATCAGATCGCGCGCGCCGCGACCTCACTGAGCTTGGGGTGGATGTTCAATTAGGATCACGAGTTGAGCACATTGACGCCGAAGGGGTTCGTGTCAATGGTGAAACGATTTTATCACAAACCGTGATTTGGGCTGCCGGAGTGCAGGCTGCAAAACTGGATATTTCTCCTTCAATCCCAATGGATCGAGCAGGACGGGTTCAAGTGAATGACGACCTTTCCATTCCAGGATTTCCAAACGCATTCGTAGCCGGTGATATGGCATCGCTTGAAACGGAACCCGGAAAGCCAGTTCCGGGCCTCGCGCCAGCCGCTATTCAAGAAGGAAAACATGTCGCCAAAATGATTCTTGCATCGATCAATGGAACGCCTAGAAAGCCATTTCACTATTTCGACAAGGGTCAAATTGCGACGATTGGCCGAAGTCGAGCCGTGATGCAAACCGGTCGGATTAAAATCACTGGGCACTTAGCATGGCTTGCATGGCTCTTTGTTCATGTTTTCTTTTTAACCGGATTTAAGAATCGTTTTTCAGTAATGTTCACATGGGCGTGGAGCTATCTTCGCTCTAAACGTGGCTCACGAATCATCAATGAACACGAATGGCGCCTGAATCCTAATCGTAAGAGACCCGCTTCGCATGTCCCATAAAGGAAAGCAATGTGGATGAAGTTGTGGAAAATGAGAAGTTCTTAGGAACGATTCCGGTCCAAATCAGCTCAAAAAACGCCAAATTGATCTGAGGTCGAAGACCTATTTCTGAAACAACTTTCATTCCAGCGCATCGGCACATTTCGCGGCATTCGCTTGGTTTAATAAATAAATCTTTAATATGCATATTTGCTGGAGTGTTTTTAACAAACCATTCAATTCCCTTGATTACAACCAAGTGTGAAAGCCAATTGCGATTGAAGGTGTGATAGATAAATGAGCCGCCCGGCTTTAAGACCTGAGCACAGTTGAAAATCACTTTTTGCGGATCTTCAACGTGCTCAAGAAAGTCAAGTGAGACAACAAGGTCAAAACTGCTCTCATCAAAAGGAAGCCTATAAGCATCCGCCTTTTGATAGTCTACGCTTTTGGTTTTGTCGTACATTCTTGCAATCTGCAAAGACTCCAACGACGTATCAATGCCTGTAACTTGCGCTCCTCGTTCTGCCAATTCATTCGCTGCAAATCCAGCTCCGCACCCCACATCAAGAACTTTTAGATCTCGAAACGTCGAGTTCATCTCTTTTGAAATCCAGTCCAGCTTCACTTTGTTCTCAAGCCTTAATAGAGCGACAGGATCATCATCTGCTTCATACCATCTTTGTTTCAGATCATTGTAGAACTGATTATTGATTTTATGTTTTTGCATAGGATGTGAAATTCCAAAAAATGATTTGATAGACCATGAAGACTAGAACTAAGAAAAAATAAATTTGAAAAAAGAAAAACGAATGACCAATTGGCCAGCTCCAACTTTGAGACCAGGAGTAACCCATCAGAATGAAAAGGATGGGATGAAGTAAAAATAAGAGGCTATGAAGCCAGTGCTCAAGAGCGGGCGATTCTTTATGATGAACGAACTCATCCTTGGTGATAAAGAGACATGAAAGCGAAGCTAAGCCCAAGTAGATTCCAGCCATCTGATCGGAAAACGGCAAAATCAAGGCGAATCCGGTTGGCAACAATACAGACAATGTATCCAAGGGATGTCCAACCTTTTCCCATTTTGATAGACCCCGTCGATGGTGGAAGTAAAATTCATCAACAAACATCATGACTCCCTGAAGAACAAATGGCAGAAAAAATAGCAATTTCATTTCTTAGTTTCCGACTTCGAACAAGGCTCCAAAGAGCGTTAACCCTGGCCCAAATGCGAGAGACACGATTGGTTGTTTCGGATCTAAATCGGTTTTTAAAAGCTCTTCCCAAATATGTGGCAGTGTTGCGGAAGACATATTTCCTCTCGTTTTGAGAACATGTCTTGAGGCTTCAACCTGTGCATCACTCAGCTCCAAAAGAAACTGCAGCTGATCAATCACTTTTGGTCCACCGGGATGAATCGCAAAAACGGCTTCTTTCTGCAGAAACTCCCAATTGTAACCACACTGCTCTGCCAGCTCTGGAAGTGAATCTAGGGTGTGTTCAGCCAGTTTAAATGGAACTTCTCTTGAAAGCGTCATGTGAAAATGCTTCGGCCCGGGCACCCAGGTCATGTCTTTTAAAGAGTCCGGCACTAGTTTTTCGAGAACTTTTATCACCCTAAAATGAGGCTGCTGCGGACGGCCTTGAGAGAGACTATAGCGAATATATCCGTCTGCAAACAAGGACTGCACAATGATCTGTTCTGGAGTTGATTCTTCCATTTGAAAGTGCAAGCTACACATTTCCGAGTGAAAAACATCGACGCGATCAAAATCATGAATGAGGGAGTTTGCAATTCGCACAGAAGAAAGAGAGGCATAACATCCCATTTGATAAACATGAGTCAAAGCTCTTGATGTGCTCAGCTCCGACATCAAAGATTGAAGTGGACTGGGTGAAAGATATCCGCTGCAAGTCGTATGAATAAAGTGGTCGGGTAAGGTTTTCTCTTCTGGATAAAGAGTCCTTGCCGCTTTTAAAACCGCTTCATTGTAAAACTTCATTCTTTCGCCGATATCTATTCCCAGGCGCTCCCCTTCTAATTTAAAAATTTTATGATCCTCAAAGGATTCCTTCAGGAAATCGGGGATGTCAGAAAATCGAGTCGCTATTTTATCAGCTGGGCAGAAATACTTTTGCACAAGTTCAGATTGATCACGTCCCGTTCCTTGGCCGTGAGCACGAGTCACCCACCTCAGCGCATCTCTCTGTGAAACTTTGAACTTAGGAAGCACGTGATTAAAATCATATAAGAAGCTCATTGGAGTATTCCTATTTTTTTAAACGGAAATAGGAATCCCAAGGATTACAATACGGGGGCCAAAGCTCGTTTATATTGTCTGTTTTGGTGTGACGTCATCCAGTGTCGTCTTGCCAAGGGACACCAGGAACGCATCCAGAGCTAAAGCCAGACTTCTCTTCAGTGGGCATTTCGGAAAAAAGGCACATTCGCAATTCTTGGCCTGAAAACAATCCGCCATAATCATAGTTTCTTCCGTATGGCTTACGATCTCTCGTAAAGTTCTTTTCCCGGCATCCTTTCCAATGACTAGGCCACCGGAGCGGCCTTTAATGGACTCCACAAATCCAAGCTTTGCCAATTGGTTCGAAGCCTTGATCAGATTGTTGCGGCTCACTCCAATTTTTTCAGAAAGTTCACTCAAAGTGATCAAGCGCTTTGTTTGATTCAAATACATCAGGACACGAAGAGAATAATCTGTATGATCAGTCAGTCGCATGCTTCAATCCTTTCAAAGCTCTAACACGAGGGCCTTTGTTGCTCTCCGGGAATCCAAATTCTCTTAAAAAAGGAATAAGACCAAACTAGAATCGCTGAGACCCAGAATGCAGCTGCCAGGTGGAGATAATGCGTTCGCAAATCGCCGCTGGAGTATCCATAAAGGACTCGCAAAATCATTCCTGAAACCAGAAAAGTCACAAACAACCAAAGTGTTGGAGATCTCAACTCAAAATCCAAAGAGTAAGACCCGTGCGCAAGTGTCACGCGAGTGGCCACAGCATAAGTGATGAGTCCGAAACATCCAATGAATAAAAGATGAAGCCAGGCCAAATAATACTGAGGCTGCATCCAACTCATAAAAAAGCTAAATGGAATCATTAAGGCGACAATCCGAACACCGTACTTCAAAGGAGATGGTCTCTCGGATTTTCTAAAAATCTTCCAGACAAACAAAAGATATGAGAATGTGAGAACAAAAATACCGAAGTAAGCCCAAGCGTGGAGCGAGCCTGCGAGAAACAAAAGTAAAAGTAGAGTCAGGCCAAAAACGTGAAAGATAACCTGGTGTGATCGCGGGGCGCTCTCGAATTCGGATGGAAGGCCCGAAAGAAAAGAGAAAAAGCGGGTTCCAATACCGAGCACAAGGAGTAACACCGTCGCTATATGATAAAGATGAATTCCTAGGAAATGCTGGTTTTGAAAGTGAAAATAGCACCCAAGTAACCCAGCAATCATTGCAAGACCCACATGAGAGAAAAAAACGGGCACCTTCTTTTGAGTCTTTAAGACCCGTTTTCCTGCATATAAAAGTAAGAAGGAAATCAAAACAAAGTTGGTTCCGTAAAACCACCTCTGATCCAAAACAAAAGATTGAAAAATCAGAGCTAAAATCAATATCAGAGCGACACTCATCTCCAAGCGAGTGGCCGAGCGAGTTCCTGTCATTTTAGGAACCGCTGTCATCAGGAATCCGACAATGAAAGACCACAGAAATCCACCCATAATCAGCTTCCCGTGAATCAGCATCGCCGGAGCCGTAAACCAGTTCAGATGCTGAACAAACCACACTCCAACGGCAATCAACGAGCTTAGAATTCCTATGGGAAAAAGAATTTGATAGGGGGCAAGAGATTTCATAAAGTCCTCCGATTGACAGAGTTTATTAAATATTGCATGTTAAATGCAACATTTAAGAATAGAGTTTTAATGAAAAATGACGATTCTGACAAAAAATCACGCCTTGAGGACCAGCTGGTCGTTGCGGGCGTTGAGTTTAAGCTCAAAGAGATCTTTGCAGTGGTTGAGGAGTTTTACACGCGCGTTGCAAATGATCCGGTTTTAAAAGTTCCATTTCAGTCTGTTCATGATTGGCCCGAGCATATTGATCGCCTCACCCATTTTTGGTGGATTCGATTTGGCGGTGAGCCCTATATGTTCAGTGAGTACAATCCTGTGATGAAACACTTCTTTGCGGGGTTTAACGAAGAATTTTTAAAGCGTTGGCTTGGAATGTTTCATGAAGTTTTAGACGAAAAACTAAATCCGGAGCAAAGTCAGTTCTGGAAAATGCTTTCTCATCGAATGGGACAGGCACTGAACATGAGAAATGAGATGCTTCGAAAAGAGTATGAGGAAAAGTCTTAATCTTTAGCCGTGATTTTACTCCAAAATATACGATCCTCTTCTGGAATCTCATCCATATTGCCACGAGTAAGAATCATTTTGGCAACTCTCATCACGCGCCTTGGTGCTTCAAAAGGCAATAGGAATGGAAAGATCCCGTGCAAAATAGAGATCATTCCTGTCACAATTAAATAAACTCCCCATCGCAGTGCAAATCGCTGATGGGTCATATACGATTGGCCTGTTTTTCTTAAATGATCTTTGTCCATTAATTGACATTATGCCTTAAAATGCAAAGATAAACCAATGTCTTTTGATACGTTGGGATTCTGGACACTCTTTGCAGTTGTACTCATTGGATTCCAAGTCATTTCCATCTCAAAACGGCCAGCCTATCTTTTAATTGTAAGCTACCTCTATTATGCGACATGGGACGTGCGATTCCTTTTCTTATTGTTGGTTTCAACTTTGGTGGACTATAGCGCCGCTTTTTACGTTTCAAAAGATCGCCCTAATCACGTTCGCAAACTTGCCGTCGGCTTGAGTCTTCTCGCCAATCTGAGTTTGCTTGGTTATTTTAAGTACTACTGGTCATGGGCCAACCTTTATGAAATCGGAATTCCAGTCGGAATCAGCTTTTATACGTTTCAATCCATCAGCTACACCATTGATGTTTATCGAGGCCGCATCAAACCCTACTCTCATTTCCTACACGTCGCTTTGTTCGTTTCATTTTTTCCTCAATTGGCAGCCGGCCCAATTGAAAGAGCTCGAAATCTACTACCGCAGATGGTGGAATTTTCAGATTTAAAAAAAGAAAACCTCGCTGCAGGGTTTTGGCTGATCCTACTTGGGCTCTTTAAAAAGGTTTATGTGGCTGAGGGCCTCAGATATCCTATTGAAGCGATCTTTAATTCCTCAAATGCACCCGGCGGAACTGTCATCGCTGCTTGTCTTCTTATGGTCTTTCAAGTTTATGCGGATTTTTCAGGTTATTCGGATATGGCAAGAGGGATGGCAAGAATGCTTGGAGTCCACTTAATGATAAATTTTAAGCCCTTTTATTTCGCTACATCACCAAGTGACTTCTGGCAGAGATGGCATATCAGTCTCACAACTTGGATCAGGGATTATGCAATTTTACCTCTCAAACGGGCGGCAAAGAGCAATCTCTCTTATCAAACGTATGTCTTACTGACTTTTTTATTATTTGGCCTGTGGCATGATGCAAATTGGACATGGATTTTATTCGGTCTTCTCCATGGTCTTGCAGTCTTACTTGAGAGAATGGTCAAAGCATTTCCACAATTGAGATCACTTCCGAAGACACTCACCTCGACAATCGGAATTTCATTTATGTTGGCTATTTATTTCTTTAGTGGTCTTCTTCACCAAAGCCGTGACCTTGGTCATGCAAGAGCATTATTAGGTCAGATCTCCAGGCAGTTCTTTTTCACAGCAGAGCTTCGCGACCTTTTAATTTACTCTAGCTTTTTCCTAATTCCGCTGTTTATGTATGAGTTCCTTCAAGAGCGCAGTGGAAACTATGACTGGATAGAAAGACGCGGCCTAGTTACAAAAATTTTATTTCTGGTTTTCTGTTTAAGTGGGATCATCATTTTCGAGCGAGCAACGAAGATCGGATTTATTTATTTTCATTTTTAGAAAAAAGTTCAGGATAAGTATTTTTAATTTCTGAAAAGATGATTGTCGCCGCTTCTCGTGAGGCTTTTTCTGTCAAATGAAACTCATCAATAAATAAATCATCTTCTTTCGAAAGCCGCTTGCGAAAGACTTCAGTAAGATCCAAAGTGTGGATATTACGCTCAATTAAGAATCTTAAGTTCGCATCGGCGACCGCATCAAATCGTGCATTTATTGAAGCTGGTGCTTCATAATATGGATCTTCGGGCTCAGAATCCACTGTTCTGCGCACAATAATGTATTTATCGACAACTTCTTTTTTCATTTCCGGATGAAACGCAATTCGTTCAGGGATCCATAAAATCCTCGAAGAAAGTTTCTTGAGTTCATTTAGAGTTTCATCAATGTTTTCCTCTATCTCTTTGAGATATTTTGATCTCATAAAACCAGCACTTTTAACCTCAACCAGCCGTGATCGAACTTCATCACTTTGCCTCAGTTGGTCATCGTAAACTTCGAAAGCACGAGCCGCTTTCCATAATGTCAGATTGGACTCAACCTCAATCCTTCGTTTCAGCCATCGCTTAGTGAGCTCAAGAAAGGATGACGTGACGTCGCTCTCTGTGTACCAACGACTGGAATAATGCATGCTTAAAACATCTTTCTGCTGCCATCGGCCATTTCGTGGAACACTGAAGTACATGATGACCAGGTCATACTTTTGACCACGGCGCTGAAGAGCACGAAGCTGCTTTAAGAGAGTCGGTGCCTTATTCCAACCGATACCGAAATTATCAAATTGAACACGATCACTCCCCCATTCCGACTTCAAGAGCTGTGGCCAGGTGAGATGCATTGGTAGATTGGGCATATAAGCGATACTGGAACCAAACACAGCAATTCGGATGGGTTGACCCAAATACAAATCACCCTGAGCACCAAGGCCGTTAAAGCTCTTTTTGTGATTCTCATTCCAGGTATACCGCTGGTGAATCTCAAATGGCATCAGGTAAAAAGCAGACTTTGATATGCCTTCCAGAAGAAGAAATGCAGAGAGTATGAAAATCAGACCTTTACTAACCTGCGCGAGATTTAACTTTTGCATAATTCACTTTTTCAATAGCCGCCGTAGGAAGACTCTTTGTAAAAAGATATTTCTTTGGAATTTTGTAAGCTGCGAGCTTTCCCTTGAGATATTTCAATATTTCCGCTTCGCAGACACTCGAATCACTCTGGATATAGGCCACAGGACGTTGAAAAAGGTGTGGATCGGATTCTCCGATGACAACGCATCTCGAGACTCCTTCCATTTCTAAAATCTTTTGCTCAACTTCTTCTGCATTGAACTTCATTCCGCCGCAATTGATCTCATTCATTGCACGCCCGCGAATCCACAACGTTTTGTCCCTCTTCAGACCGAGATCACCTGTTGCAAACCAGTCTTGAGAGAGATCAGCAAGCTCAATCTCATGACCTATCTCCAACCTCTTACCTATTCCAGGACCACGAAGGTAAATCTGCCCACCTTCAATTTTAGCTTCATAAGGATCAATCATTTTTCCGAGAATATAATGTTGGTCGTCTGGTGGAACTTCATTTCTTTGTGCATAACAGATAAAGGGCCCCAGTTCAGTCATTCCATAGACAGAAAAAACCTGAGCTCCACTTTTATTCGCCCACTCGAATAGCGATTCCGACACAGGTGCGGACCCAGTCAGAATTTTTAAGCTTTTTTCAAAGGTCACTTTCTCATTGAGCTTTTTTAGCAATCTTAAATGCGGTGGTACCAAAACAGCATGAGTGAACTCACACTTCTTTAAAAAATCCCGCGGATGGAAACGATCCGTGAGAAATACTCTAGCACCGGCGAAGAGCGAAGGAAGAAGCATCATATTCATTCCTCCGGTGTGAGCAATGCTTAGGGGCACATAAGAGAAACTATCTGGTGACAATTCAAGATGCCTAGCTGCGGCTTCCGCGTTTCTCTTCAAATCCGAAAACGGACGAAAGATATACTTGGCTCGGCCGGAACTTCCTGAGGTCATAAAAATAACGCCCCCTTCAGATAGTCCGCTGATCCTTTTTGCATTGGTCTGTCGCTCGATTGAATTCTCGACTTGATGGGAGCGGATAACGACGGTTGGCTGAATGGCATCCTTTACAGATTGAACCTCAGATTCCGTAAGTCTCATATCCAAAGGGAGGTACACGAGTTTAAGATCATTACATACTGAAAGATAACTCAGATGGATTGGATGATTTGAGAGCTGTGAAAGTAAAATGGATCCCGGAGGAAGATCATTCAGTTGATCATAAAGCTCTGATTTGAATTCCTTGAGATCAGCAAGAAAAAATTTCTGACCTTTATAGTGGATTTCACGATGGCTATTAAACACTCTGCTCGTCTCCCCGGCAAAAATGCCTTAGACTCTACTTTGCAAAAAGCTGAGCGGAAAAGCAAATCACCTCGACCTCAATCGTAATCCTCATCCAGCGACTCAAAAAAAGCATTTAATCCTACAGAATGATCCAGTGATCCATTCGATGAAAGTCCGGCTTTTCAGTCGGATGAGACGGTGCAAAATATTCGAGACCAGATTTTGATTGTAGTATCGCTGTCGGTTGAAATGAACTCATTTCAATCCAGCTTGTTTCAGAGGAAATTAATTCGCAATCGAATCTGTACTCATTACCCATCTGTGATGAAGACAAATTGTCCAATCTAAACTGGATAGGATTACTTTCATTTGGATTTCTATAGGAGTAAAAGGAATAGATTTGCCAGTGGCCAGCTGGCGAAACATTCAATTCATAATATTCCTTACTTTTGAATCGCCAAAAAAACTCAAAACAAGTCTCATTCCAGAGACCGCTCTTTTGAATTCTTTTACCTGGGGGAAGCAGCGCCGCGACTCCGTCCGCCTTAGCTTGAACCCAATTGAGCCTAAAACCAATCTTTAATTTATTCACACAGCTCTCCACATTCACGGAGACTTCGGGATCTTTTTTACCACTAAAGGATTTTAATGAAATACTTATATGCCGCATGCCCATTCAAAACCTACTATCAAAAGCAAACAGTTCCCTCAGATCGACCATTGGAACACGCTTAAGCTCGACAGGTAAAAAGAAATATTCCATTTCTGCATTTCGATTAAAGCTGCAAATTCTTTCTTCATTGATTTCTATTTTTGTAAACGTCTCATCATAAAGCGCATGACCCCATAAAAGGACGGGGGCTCCCTGATCGTGATGTCTATAAAATGCTTTCGCCACATCATTATAAACTTCACTGCAGGGTTTTTGTATATTGAATTGGACAGCTTTTAGAAAAATAGAAGTTGAGACTTTAATATAACTGGATTGTAAAATCGGATTTAGACCAGCCTCAATATGGTGAATCTTGCTTGTTGTTAAAATCACCTCAGGAGAAAGTTCCTCAATCCAGGCCAAAACAGCTTGATTTTGCTCACGTCGAGCTGGTCCTAAGAACCAGTTGACTGAGTTGTCAGTCGCTAGAAAGCCTGTGGGATCCAGAACCAAGAGATGAGGGGCTTCTAAGTTGGCTTTCGCCCAGATGGCTAATTCCTT